>NZ_QRQX01000010.1:0-94480 GCF_003475665.1 Collinsella sp. AF29-7AC | reverse complement strand
ATGGCGCGAAGCACGCGGTTGACAAAACCATAGAGACACGTCCCAAATTAGCTACCCCTGGAGGCTGGTGGCGACGATGGGGCGGTCGAGAGCTGTCTCGAAGCGGTCGGCCATCGTGGGGTCGCTGAGCGTGTCGACTTGGTTGAGCATGATGCGGGCATTGTCGAGGTTCAGCATCTGCAGCTCGGCATTGAGCACCATGGCGACGCGCTCTGGGGTGGCAGCGTCGGTGGGCTCGCAGCCGCAGCGCTCGCAGAAGAGCTCGGGGCGGTGGACAACCTTGGCGACGGGCTTGCCCAGCCCTGAGGCGCCGACGACCCAGACAACGTTTGCCGTGGCGGCGGGAATTACCGGCTCCCAGGCGGCATGCGCCTTGAGCGGGAGTCGCTTGCTGCCATCTGCCTCGGCCAACACATAGTCAAAGCGCTGCGCCAGCTGGTCGAGCGGCTCAGCGGGGGCGGAGAGCTTGCCTGTCTCCGGGTCCAAGACGCCTGCCTGGCAGATGCTTCCGCGCACAAGGCCCGCGCAGGCCTCGCAGGTGCAGCCGGGGGCATGCAGGGTCCCCGGCTTCCAAGGCGCGGCGTCCAGGCGACGGCTCGACCCGTCCCATGGCACGCCGGCGACGGGAAACATGTGCGTGGTGGTGCAGAGGAGCACGCGGCCGCCAGCGCGCATAAGCTCAAGGCCGAGCGTCTTTAGCAGCGTCGACTTGCCGCCGCTGCCGACAATCGCGGTAATGCCCGGCTCGATCTTGAGCGCGGAGGCAAGGTTTCCGCTCGTCGTTTTCATCTGTTCACCGCCGTATAATACTGTGATAATAAAAAATCATCAGAGTAGCGGTCGAACCGCTTTGCTCTGCTCAAACCGTAGCACAGGGAGGTGTCCCGGGAATGCTCGTTTATGTTCGCGGCGCTGGCGATATCGCCACGGGCGTCGCCGCTCGCTTGGTACGCTCCGGCGTGTCGGTCGTTATGGCCGATATCGCGGTTCCCACGTGCATCCGCCGCACAATCAGTTTTTGCGAGGCCATTCGCCTGGGCGAGGTCGAGGTCGAGGGCATTCGCGCTCGCTTGGCACAGACGCCGGCTGAGGCGCTTGCGATTGCCGAGGCTGGAGACGTCGCCGTCGTGGTAGACCCTCAGGCCAAGATGCTCGATGAGCTTAAACCCACGGCTGTGGTCGACGCGATTTTGGCTAAGCGCAACTTGGGCACCACGCGCGATATGGCGCCTGCCGTCATCGCCGTGGGACCGGGCTTCACCGCGCCGGTTGACTGCGACGCAGCGGTCGAAACCATGCGCGGGCATTTTTTGGGCCGCGTCATTACCCAAGGTTCGCCCCAGCCCAACACGGGCGTGCCGGGCGTCATCGCCGGCTACGGCAAGGAACGAGTTATCCACAGCCCCGCCGCCGGCGTGTTTCGGTCCGACCGCGCAATCGGCGACATCGTGAGCGCCGGAGACGTGATTGGCTACGCGGGAGATACACCCATGTGCACGCAGATCGATGGCTGTCTGCGCGGGCTTTTGGCGAACGGCGTGCGGGTGACTGAGGGCTTTAAATGCGCCGACGTCGATCCGCGCGGCGATGCCAGCTATATCAACTATATTTCGGACAAGGCGACGTCGGTCGGCGGCGGCGTGCTCGAGGCACTCGCTATGCTCACCGATGTCTTTAGAGGATAGAAGGCGGCAATGGAAAAGCTCGATGTGGTGAATGCGGCGCTTGCCGCCCTGCGTGCTGGCGAGACGTGCGAGCTCGTGGTCGTGGCCGGCACGGCAGGGTCATCGCCGCGCGGCGTGGGCGCCTGGATGGCCGTCTTTGCCGATGGCAGCCAAGCGGGCACCATCGGCGGCGGCAAGATTGAGCTCTTTGCGCTGGACGAGGCGCGCGAGCTGCTGGCCGCAGGTCAATCGCGTCTGGTCCGCTACACCATGGGCGGTGAGAACTCCGATACCGGCATGATCTGCGGCGGAGCCATCTGCCTGTGCTATCTGCGCCTGGATGTATCGCAGGCGCCGTTGTTCCAGTCGGTTGCCGACATCTTGGCCTATCGGCGCATCGGCGACTTCGTCATCGACTTTGAGCCGTTTATCGCGAGCGTGCTCGAGGGCGATGTGGCCGAGTACCATGGCGAGGAATCGCGCCGCACCATTGCGGGCTGCCCCGGGCTTTCGCTGGTGGAGGAGGGGAGTAAGGTCACCTACACCAACGCCGCCTCCGAGATTCCCACGGCGCACATCGAGACGCTCTGCCCCGAGGGCCTGACCTATATCTTTGGCTGCGGCCACGTGGGCGCTGCGACGGCTCGCGTGCTCACGGCGGCGGGCTTTGCCGTCGTGGCTTGCGACGACCGCCCCGGCACGCTGACCCCCGATTGGGTGCCCGGTGTCTACGACCGTCGTCTGGTCGACTACAAGAGCCTGAGCAAGCAGTGCCCCATCGGCCCGCGCGACCTGGTGGTCGTCGCCACGGCGGGTCACAAGTCCGATATCGATGTGGTGATTCAGGCCATGCGCGCCAAACCCGCCTATCTGGGCTGCTTGGGCTCGCGCCGCAAGACCGCCTTTGTGCGCGCCCGCCTGGAGCAGGAGGGCTTTACGCAGGAGCAGATCGACGAGCTGCACCTGCCGATTGGTGTCGCCATCGAGGCCGAGGACCCCGAGGAGATCGCCATCTCCATCGCCGCCGAGATGATCCACCTGCGTCGCACCAAACTCGTCCCCCGCAAGCGCTAGTCGCATCCCAAATGAGCTGCCCCAGCCCTCTGCCGCATGCGGGTCAAAATGCTACCTGTGCCATATGCCCTATAATGTCCGACCGTTGAGCGGCATGGGGCCGCTGCCTAGGGTATGGGAGGCGCAAATGGCAGAGTCGGCAGCAGGGGATGCCCTGTTCGAGCGTACGGGAAAAGTTTCGTTTGTGCAGGTATTACCCCATGCACTGCAGCATGTGCTGGCGGCATTCGCGGGTATCGTCACGCCCGCCATCATTATCGCGTCGGTCTGTGGCTTTACCCCTCAGGAGGAGGCCGCCGTCATCCAGGCGTCGCTCGTCCTCTCGGCGCTTGACATTTTCCTTCAACAGTTTCCCATAAAAGGTGTCGTCGGTTCGGGCCTGCCCATTGTGATGGGTGCGAGCTTTACCTTCGTGCCGGCGCTCAAGGCAGTCGGTCTTGAGCTTGGTTTTGAGGCCGTACTGGGCGCCCAGGTAATCGGCGGCGCGCTCGTCGCGCTCTTCGGCCTACTGTTTAGGCGCGTGAGTTTTCTATTTCCGGCCCCGGTGCTTGGCACCGTCATCTTTGTCATTGGCCTGTCGCTATGCCCAGTGGCAGTTGCCTCCATGGCGGGCGGGGAGGGCGCGGCCGATTTTGGCAGTGTCACCAACTGGGCCGTCGCACTTGTGACGTTCGTCGTCACCTTTATGGCTGGCAACTACGGCAAGGGCGCGCTTAGGCTGGGCAGCATCCTGGCTGGTATCTGCGCGGGCTTTGTTTTGGCTGCGGTGTTGGGCATGGTCGATTTCTCGGCCATCGCGACCGCCAGCTGGTTCGCCCCGCCGGCCCTGGGCGCCCATCGCCTGGTGTTCGACCCGGCCGCGTGCGCCGTTGTGGGCGTTGTCGCCATTGTCAACGCAGTACAGGTCATGGGCGAGTTTGCCGCCGTGTCGTCCGCTGCGCTCGATACCCCTGCGACCGATAGCCAGATCTCGGGTGGCCTGATCGCCAACGGCCTGGTCGGTATGCTGTCAGGCTTTTTTGGCGGCGTCCCCACGGCAACCTTTGGCCAGAATGTGGGCATTATCGCCGAGAACAAGGTCGTCAACCGCATGGTCTTTACGCTTGCGGCTGCCATCCTGCTCATCGCGGGCCTGCTGCCCAAGTGTGCGGCGGTGCTCACGTCTATTCCGCAGCCGGTCATCGGTGGCGCCACGATTGGCGTGTTCGCGACCATCGGTATGAACGGTGTGGTCATGTTTGCCCGCCACGGCCTGTCTCAGCGCGATACCACGCTCATGGGTCTCTCTATCGCCTTTGGCACGGGCATTGAGCGCACGGCCGGCGCGCTTGCCGGCGCTGGATTCCCCGCATGGGTTGGCACCGTTTTTGGCGGATCCTCCATTGCCGTCGCCGCGCTCGTTGCTGTGATCCTCAACCTGGTCCTCCCGCGCCAAAAATAACGCCCCATATATGAGTTGCGGTGGAATAGGGACTGTTTAAGCCTTTTAAGCCATCAAACAGTCCCTATCTCACCGCAACTGCTGTTTTCCTCCGTGCCCTAGGGATCAATTTGTGCGGGGGAGTTGTGGAGTTGTGCAGGCAGACGAGGTTTTTCTGGAAATACGCTCCCGATGCGCGTATAGTACCGATTGTTTTGTCGGCTCCTGCTGCGTCGAGTCCAAACCGCGAAATGCCATGAGCGGCGCGGATGCAGCCAGGAGGCACGAGGACAACCCATCGTGGCCACGCCCCGTGCTTAAAACCCCAAGAAGGAGTGAACAATGGCAGAAGAGAAGTATGTGCCGCGTCTGAAGACCAAGTACAACAACGAGGTCAAGCAGCAGCTTCAGGACAAGTTCCAGTACGAGAACGTCATGATGATCCCCAAGTTTGAGAAGATCGTCGTGAACATGGGTGTCGGCGAGGCCGCTACCGATTCCAAGGCCATCGACGGTGCCGTGCGCGACCTGCGCGCCATCACCGGCCAGCAGCCGATGATCACCCGTGCCCGCAAGTCCATCGCTACCTTCCGCCTGCGCGCTGGTATGCCGATCGGCTGCAAGGTTACCCTGCGTGGCGACCGTATGTGGGAGTTCTTCGATCGTCTGACCTCCGTCGCGATTCCCCGTATCCGCGACTTCCGCGGCATCTCCGCCAAGAGCTTCGACGGCCGTGGTAACTTCTCCATGGGCGTCACCGAGCAGCTCATCTTCCCCGAGATCGACTTCGACTCCGTCGATCACCAGCGTGGTATGGACATCACTTTCGTGACCACCGCCAATACCGATGAGGAGGCCAAGGCCCTTCTGGACGCCTTCGGTTTCCCGTTCAAGAAATAGGTTCACCTGCCCTATGAGCGCCGTTCCCAGAAGGGGGCGGCGCTTGGGGCGAACAATACTCTATGTGAGGAGGATATAAGTGGCTAAGACATCGATGATCGTCAAGTGCAATCGCAAGCAGAAGTTCTCTACTCGTGAGTACACGCGCTGCCAGCGCTGCGGCCGTCCGCACTCTGTGTACCGCAAGTTCGGCCTGTGCCGTGTCTGCTTCCGCGAGCTTGCACTCAAGGGCGAGCTTCCCGGCGTTAAGAAGGCCAGCTGGTAAGTCACTACCAGCGTTTCAAGCATCCGTTTGGAACAGGGAAAACGCGCTAAAAAGGCTTTGCCGTTAAGGGCGGCGAAGAACCAAGAGCACGTGTTCATCAAGAACGAAGGAGAATCTGTATGAACCTTACAGACCCGATCGCAGATATGCTTACGCGCATCCGTAACGCTAACTCTGTGAACAAGGCCACGGTCTCCATGCCGAGCAGCAAGAAGCTCGTCGAGATCGCTCGTGTTCTGCACGAGGAGGGCTACATCGAGGGCTACGATGTCGAGGACACCGTTCCCCAGAAGACTCTGCACATCACGCTTAAGTATGGTCCCAAGAAGGCTAAGGTCATCAACGGCATCCGCCGCATTTCCAAGCCGGGCCTGCGTAAGTACACCGGCGTTGCCGACATGCCCCGCGTCCGCGGTGGCCTTGGTACCGCCATTATTTCCACCAGCCATGGCGTTATGACCGACCGCGATGCTCGCAAGCACAACGTCGGCGGCGAGATCATCGCTTACGTCTGGTAATTCGCTCGGTAGGTAGAAGGAAAGGAGATCACCGTGTCTCGTATCGGTAATAAGCCTGTCCAGATTCCCGCCGGAGTCGAAGTGGCAGTCAACGGCAACAACGTTGTCGTCAAGGGCCCCAAGGGCCAGCTCGAGCTCGATGTCTTTGAGAAGCTCGCTATCAACATCGAGGACAACGTCCTCACCGTTTCCCGTCCCGACGACGAGCGTGAGACCCGTGCCCGCCACGGCCTCACCCGCGCCCTCATCCACAACATGGTGGTTGGCGTTTCCGAGGGCTTCGAGAAGAAGCTCGAGCTCGCCGGCGTCGGTTACCGCGTGCAGCAGAAGGGCAAGAACCTCGAGTTCTCCCTGGGCTTCTCGCACCCCGTGATCGTCGAGGCTCCCGAGGGCATCACCTTCGAGGTTCCCGACAACACCCACGTGAACGTCAAGGGTATCAACAAGCAGCAGGTCGGTCAGATCGCCGCTGAGATCCGCGGCCATCGTCCTCCCGAGCCTTACAAGGGCAAGGGTATCCACTACGTTGGCGAGCACATCCGCCGCAAGCTGGGTAAGGCCGCCAAGTAGTCGTAACCGACTCACTCGCATAAGACCAGCACCCCGTCAGGTGCTGGCAAGATCAACCTTTTTAGGAGTTTACGTATGAACAAGCATAAGGCGAAGCTGGAAGGCCTCAAGCGTCGTCAGCGTCGTGTTCGCGGCAAGGTCTCGGGTACCTCCGAGCGTCCGCGTCTTCGCGTGACCCGTACTAACGTCAACATCTATGCCCAGATCATCGACGACAGCAAGGGCTCCAGCCTGACGCTCGTCTCTGCCTCGACCCTCGAGGCCGAGTTCAAGGGCACCCACACCTCGAACAAGGAGGCTGCGGAGAAGGTCGGTCAGCTCGTTGGCAAGCGCGCCATCGAGGCCGGCATCACCAAGGTCGCCTTCGATCGTGGTGGCCGTATCTACCATGGCCGCGTCAAGGCCCTCGCCGACGGTGCTCGTGCCGCCGGTCTCGAGTTCTAGGAGGTATGTAGCACATGGCTCGTAATCAGAAGCAGCAGCGCGAGGCCTCCGAGTTCGAGGAGCGCGTCGTTTACATCAACCGCGTGTCGAAGACCGTCAAGGGTGGTCGTCGCATGAGCCTCGTCGCTCTCGTCGTCGTTGGCGACGGCAAGGGCAACGTCGGCGTTGGCATGGGCAAGTCCGCTGAGGTGCCCCTGGCCATCTCCAAGGCGTCTCTCGATGCCAAGAAGAACATGTTCCACGTGCCGGTGACCGAGCAGGGCACCATCCCGCACGAGGTTCTCGGCCACTTTGGTGCCGGCCGCATCATCATCAAGCCCGCTGTCGAGGGTACCGGCGTTATCGCCGGCGGCGCTGTGCGTCCCCTCTTCGAGCTTGCTGGCATCAAGAACGTCCTGTCCAAGTCCCTCGGTACCGACAACGGCCTCAACATCATCAAGGCTGCCGTCGAGGGCCTCAAGGAGCTCTCCAGCCCTGAGGACGTCGCGGCTCGCCGTGGCCTGACGGTCTCCGAGATGTTCGTCGGTAAGGAGAACTAAGCATGGCTGACACCATCAAGATCAAGCAGGTCCGCAGCACCAACGGTTGCAAGCAGGACCAGGTCCGTACTGTCCGTGCCCTCGGTCTCCACAGGATCCGCGAGGTTCGCGAGATTGCTGACAACGAGTCCGTCCGCGGCATGATCTTCAAGGTCAAGCACCTTGTCGAGATTGTAGAGGAGTAGCAAATGCAGCTTCACGATCTTACTCCCGCGCCCGGTTCCACCAAGAACCGTAAGCGCGTCGGCCGTGGCAATTCTTCGGGTCACGGCACCACTTCTGGCCGCGGCCAGAAGGGCCAGGGTTCCCGCTCTGGCGGCACCAAGGGTGCCGGCTTCGAGGGTGGCCAGACTCCGCTGGCTATGCGCCTGCCCAAGCTTCCGGGCTTCCGCAACCCCCGTCGTATCGAGTACACCGCTGTTAACGTTGAGCGTCTCGAGCGTAAGTTCGAGGATGGCGCTGTGATCGACGGTGCCGCTCTTAAGGCCGCTCGCATCACCAAGAGCGAGTTCGAGCCCGTCAAGGTGCTCGGCAATGGTGAGCTCACCAAGAAGTTCACGGTCAAGGTCGACAAGGTCAGCGCTTCTGCGCACGCCAAGATCGAGGCCGCCGGCGGAAAGGTCGAGCTGCCGTGCTAAATGGTCTTAAGAATGCTTTCCGCATCAAAGAATTGCGCGAAAAGATTCTTTTTACCATAGCTATGCTCGTCGTGTACCGCATTGGTGCGCACGTTCCTGTGCCCGGCATTCCCTTCCAGGGGATGCTGGGCCTTTTCTCGACCGATAACAATTCGGTCGCCGCAGGTGCTATGGCCCTCCTGAATCTTTTCTCTGGCGGCGCGTTGAGCTATGTGTCGGTGTTTTCGCTGGGCATCATGCCTTACATCACCAGCTCGATCATCCTCCAGATGCTCCAGGCCGTCGTGCCTTCCCTGCATGAGCTTGCCCGCGAGGGCGAGGTCGGTCAGACCAAGATTACGCAGTATTCGCGTTACCTCACCTTGGCTCTGGCAATCCTCAACTCCGTGGGTTACCTCTTCCTCTTTAAGAGCTTCGGCATCAGCTTTAATGGCGCCGGCGCTCCCGAGATCATCTTCGACCTCATGGTCGTCGGCACGCTCACTGCGGGCGCCATGCTGATCATGTGGATTGGTGAGCTCATCACCCAGCGCGGTATCGGCAATGGCATGTCGCTGATCATCTTTGCGAACATCATGGCCGGCCTTCCGCAGGCTATCTTCTCCAGCACCGAGGGTAATGCCGGTGGCATCATCACCATGGTGATCATCTGCGCCATCATCCTGCTGGTTATCCCGCTGATTGTTTTCCTTGAGCGCGGCCAGCGCCGCATCCCGGTCTCCTATGCCAAGCGCGTCGTGGGCCGTCGCATGATGGGTGGCCAGACCACCTACCTGCCCATCAAGGTCAACACCGCGGGCGTCGTGCCGATCATCTTTGCCTCGGCGCTGCTGTACTTCCCGGCTCAGATTGCCGTGTTCTTCCCCGGCATCGGCTGGATTCAGGCAGTTGCCTCTGCGCTTTCGACCGGTTGGCTCAACTGGGTGCTTAACGTTGTCCTCATCGTGTTCTTCGCGTACTTCTACACCTCCATGGTGTTCAACCCCGATGACACGGCCGACAACCTTAAGAAGCAGGGTGGCTTTATTCCGGGCGTCCGTCCGGGTAGGGCTACCGCGGCCTACATCAAGAACGCGCTCAACAAGATCACGCTTCCCAGCGCTGTCTTTTTGGCGCTCATCGCCATCGTGCCTTCGATCATCTTCTCCTTCACGGGTAACCATCTGATCCAGGCATTTGGCGGCACGTCCATCCTCATCATGGTCGGCGTCGTGCTCGACACGGTCGATAAGCTCGAAGGCCAGATCAAGATGTATGATTACGATGGATTCTTTAAATAGGCTAGAGGAGGATTGCTCATGAACCTCGTATTGCTCGGAGCTCCGGGTGCCGGTAAGGGCACCGTCGCACAGGAGCTCGTCGCCGAGTTTGGCGTCGCTCACATTTCCACGGGCGACCTGCTGCGTGCTGCCGTCAAGGGTGGCACCGAGCTTGGTATTCAGGCTAAGAAGTACATGGACGCTGGCGAGCTCGTTCCCGACCAGCTCGTGATCGACCTTGTCAAGGAGCGCCTTGCTGCCGATGACGCCCAGCAGGGCTTCATCCTCGACGGCTTCCCGCGCAACACCGCCCAGGCTGTGACGCTCGATTCCGAGCTCTCCGCCATGGGTCGCGAGATCGACTGCGCCCTTCTGGTCGACGTGGCCCCCGAGGTCATCATCGCTCGTCTGTCTTCGCGTCGCACTTGCCGCGCCTGCGGTTACACCGGCACCGCTGCCGATGCTACCTGCCCCAAGTGCGCCGGCGAGATGTATCAGCGCGACGACGACAAGCCCGAGACCATCAAGAACCGTCTCGACGTCTACGAGAAGTCCACGAGCCCGCTCGTCGACTACTATCGTGGCCAGGGTCTGCTCAAGTCGGTCAACGGTGACCAGGCTCGCGAGACCGTGTACGGGGATGTCAAAGAGGCTCTCGGTCTATGATCAAGATTAAGTCTGCAACGCAAATCGAGCAGATGAAGAAGGCAGGAGCGCTATCTAAGATGGCGCTCCGCCACGTTGGAGCCATGGTGCGCCCTGGTGTTTCGACCTTTGAGCTCGATCAGCTCGCGGAGCAGATTATCCGTATGCATGGCGGCACCCCGGCCTTTAAGGGTTACGGCGGGTTCCCCGGTACCATTTGCGCATCGATTAACGATGCCGTGGTCCACGGTATTCCCAACCCCGACATGATCCTGCGCGATGGCGATATCATCTCCATCGATACGGGAGCCGTTGTCGACGGTTGGGTTGGCGATAACGCTTGGACGTTTTTTGTCGGCACACCCACGCCCGAGGCCAAGGCCCTGTGCGAGGTCACGCGCGATTGCCTTAAGGCTGCCATCGAGCAGGCTGTTCCCGGTAACCATATCGGGGATGTTGGTTACGCCGTTCAGTCCCTCGCCGAGTCTCACGGTTACGGCGTGCTTCGTGACTATGTGGGCCATGGCATTGGCCGCGTGATGCACGAGGACCCCAACGTTCCTAACTATGGAAAGAAGGGGAGGGGCGTTCGCCTCCAGGCCGGCATGGTCATTGCCATCGAGCCGATGGTTACGATGGGTTCCAACCATGTGAGCACGGGCTCCGACGGTTGGATTGTTACGACCAACGACCACCTGCCCGCCGCACACTACGAGAACACCGTCGCCATTACCAATGACGGTCCGGTGATTATCACCACGGATGCCCAAGGTGCTTGGTGTTCGCTCCAAGGCGGAGAAATGTAACAAGTTCCACTTAGTTGTGGAGCCATTACGAAGTTATTACGATGCGTGCATACGTGTTGTAGAATACTCAATCGCTGTCGTTTTCTAGAGAAAGATGATTGCTTGTGAAGAAGGAAGACGCAATTGAGCTCGAGGGTACGGTAAAGGAACCGCTGCCCAATGCCATGTTTAAGGTTGAGCTCGAGAACGGTCATTCGGTTCTGTGCAACATTTCTGGCAAGATCCGAATGAATTACATCCGTATTCTCCCCGGTGACAGGGTTGTCGTGGAGCTTTCCCCGTACGACCTGACCCGCGGCCGCATCACCTATCGCTACAAATAGCGGCACGCATACGCGCACTCCATTTCCGACTGCAGGCTTAGCTCAACCTACGGTCGGATTGTGTGTGAAGACCAGCCATAGTTTTAAACGCCTGCGGCTGGGCGAGTAGATAGTAGGGAAGTAGTTTGAGCGCTACCGAAAGGAAGAACGATGAAGGTACGTCCTTCGGTCAAGAAGATGTGCGATAAGTGCAAAATCATTAGGCGCCATGGCAAGGTCCTCGTCATTTGCGAGAACCCCCGTCATAAGCAGCGTCAGGGTTAAGAGAGGAGACTACGTTGGCCCGTATTAATGGTGTCGACCTCCCGCGTGAGAAGCGCGTTGAGATCGGTCTGACCTACATTTACGGCATCGGCCGCACCACTGCGACGAAGATCTGCGTCGAGTGCAACGTTAACGTGGATACGCGCGTTAAGGACCTCACCGAGGATGAGGTTAACGCCATCCGTGATTATATCGATAAGAACCAGATCATGGTTGAGGGCGACCTCCGCCGTGAGCGCAACCAGAACGTCAAGCGCCTTATGGACATCGGCTGCAACCGCGGCCTTCGTCACCGCAAGGGCCTCCCGGTCCGCGGCCAGCGCACCCACACTAACGCTCGTACCCGCAAGGGCCCGAAGCGTCAGATCGGTGCTAAGAAGAAGAAATAAGGAGCGCTAGATAGATGGCTACTGCTAAGAAGAACGTTCGCGCTGCCCGTCTGAAGCGCGCGGACCGTAAGAACATTTCCGTGGGCCAGGCTCACATTCGTTCTACGTTCAACAACACGATCGTTTCGATCACCGATCCCCAGGGCAACGTCATTTCCTGGAAGTCGGCTGGCCAGGTGGGCTTCAAGGGCTCCCGTAAGTCCACGCCGTTCGCTGCCCAGATGGCTGCCGAGGCTGCTGCCAAGCAGGCCATGGAGCACGGTATGAAGAAGGTTTCCGTCTTCGTCAAGGGCCCCGGCTCCGGTCGTGAGACCGCCATTCGCTCCCTCCAGGCTGCTGGCCTCGAGGTCTCGAGCATCCAGGACAAGACCCCCATTCCGCACAACGGCTGCCGCCCCAAGAAGCGTCGCCGCGTGTAACTGAAAGGATCGTATCAATATGGCAATCGACAGGACTCCTGTTCTTAAGCGCTGCCGTCAGCTCGGGATCGATCCCGCTGAGCTCGGTTACAGCAGCAAGAAGGAATCTATCCGTCAGCCCAAGCGCCGTCGCAAGGAATCTGAGTACGGCATGCAGCTGCGCGAGAAGCAGAAGGTCAAGTTCATCTATGGCGTTCTGGAGAAGCAGTTCCACGGCTACTTCAACAAGGCCCGCAAGATGAACGGCGTCACCGGTGAGAACCTCATGATCATCCTTGAGTCTCGCCTCGACAACGTCGTCTTCCGTCTTGGCTTCGCCCGCACCCGCAAAGAGGCTCGTCAGTCCGTCCGTCACGGTCACTTCACCGTGAACGGCAAGCGCGTGGACATCCCGTCCTACCGCGTCAAGGCCGGCGACGTCGTCGCTGTCGGCGAGAAGTTCCGTGACCTCCTCCCCATCAAGGAGGCTCTGATTTCCTCCGAGCGCTTTGAGGTCCCTGGCTGGCTCGAGGTCGATATCGAGAAGCTGTCTGGTAACGTGCTCGCTCTGCCGACGCGTGAGCAGATCAGCGGTGATATCAACGAGCAGCTCATCGTCGAGCTCTACTCTAAGTAGTCCATCCGGGCTGCTGAGGCTGGAGGTAATACATGTCAGAATTCATTAGGCCTCAGGTTCAGGTCGAAGAGATCAACGAGACGTCTGCTCGTGTCTCCGTCGAGCCGCTCGAGCGTGGCTACGGCGATACGCTGGGTAACTCCCTTCGTCGCGTTCTTCTGTCCTCGCTCGAGGGTGCCGCCGTCGAGGCTATTCAGATCGATGGTGCGCAGCACGAGTTCATGACCATCCCTAACATGGTCGAGGATGTCACCGACATCGTCCTGAATGTCAAGGGTCTTGTCTTCAGGGCTCTCGGCACGACCGACGAGGCGACCGCCACCATCTCGGTTGACGGCCCCTGCGAGGTCACCGGTGCGGACTTCTTTATTCCGTCCGAGTTTGAGCTGGTCAACCCCGAGCAGCACATCGCTACGCTCACCGAGGGTGGCCATCTCACCATGAGCATGCGCATCGGCTATGGCCGCGGCTATGTTTCTGGCGAGGCCAACAAGCGCGACAACGATCCCATCGGTGTGATCCATGTCGACTCGCTGTACTCGCCGGTTTCCCGTTGCGCCAAGCTCGTTGAGGCTTGCCGTGTCGGTCAGCATACCGACTACGACCGCCTTGTCCTCGAGATCGAGACCAACGGCTCCATCGCCCCGCGCGACGCCGTGGTCCAGGCTGCCAATATCATCAACCAGCATATGGCCGCCTTTATGAACCTTGCCGAGACCCCCGAGGTCGAGGAGGAGGCTTCGATCTTCGCTCCCGAGGTCACCAACGACAACGCCGAGCTGGACAAGCAGATCGAGGATCTGGACCTTTCCGTCCGTTCCTACAACTGCCTTAAGCGCGCCAGCATTCACTCGGTCCGTCAGCTCGTTGAGTTCTCGGAGAACGATCTGCTCAACATCCGTAATTTCGGTGTTAAGTCGATCGAGGAAGTGAAGGACAAGCTTGAGTCCATGGGCCTGAGCCTGAAGGCTTAATGCTTCGCATATTTGAGGAGAAACTAGACCATGCGTCACAACGTTAAGAAGGGCCTGAAGCTCGGCACCGATGCGAGCCACACCAAGGCCATGAAGAAGAGCCTTGCTAAGGCCCTCTTCGAGAACGACCGCATCAAGACCACCGAGACCCGCGCTAAGGCGCTGCGTTCGGTCGTCGATCCGATCATCACTTGGGCCAAGAAGGGCGACCTGCACTCTCGTCGTCTGGCTATCGCCAAGCTCGGCGATAAGCAGCTCGTTGCCGAGATCTTCGACAAGGCTGCTCAGGGCATGTGGCAGGACCGCAACGGCGGTTACACCCGCATCATGAAGCTCGGTAACCGTAAGGGCGACAACGCTCCCATCGTTATCATGGAGCTCGTCACCGAGCCTTGCACGCCTAAGGCCAAGAAGGCTGCTCCGGCCCCCAAGAAGGCCGCTGCTCCCAAGAAGGTCGAGGCTGTCGAGGAGACCGCTGCCGAGGAGGCTCCTGCTGAGGAGACCGCTGAGTAGACATTCCGTCTGCATAGGCTATATTCGAGGGGTACGTTCGCGTACCCCTCTTTTTTTGTCGCGATACCGTTGCTTGTTTGTTGGGAGCGCCCATGACTGCGCCGTCTGATTTCAATTCGATTTCCGAGCTTGACGCCACGCTCGTATTTCGCGTGGCCTATGATGGCTCGTCGTATAGCGGATTTGCCGAGCAGCCGGGACAGACGACGGTTGCGGGTGAGCTACGTCGAGCCATCGAGACGCTGCTTCGCCGCCCGATCGATCTGACGTGTGCGGGGCGTACCGATGCCGGCGTGCATGCCGTGGCTCAGTACATCAGCGTGCCCGTTACGGACGCTGAGCTCGCGTGTACGCGCCGTAGGTGGCTGAGGGCTATGGATGCCCTCCTGCCCAAAGATATCGCCATAAACGAGGTCTACAAGGCCCGTAGGGGCTTTTCTGCCCGCTTTGACGCGCGGTCCCGTACGTATACGTACCGTATTGCCGATCGCGATGCGCGCCCCGTGCTCTCGCGCGGTGCGGTGTGGTGGCATCGCTATCCCCTCGACGTAGATGCGATGGCGGCCGCCTGCCCTGCGCTTTTGGGCGAGCAGGACTTTAAGAGCTTTTGCAAGGTTGCCTCTGCTGTGGGCAAGCCCACGCACCGCTGCGTGATGCGTGCGGAGTTTGGCCACGAGGTCGCTTTTGGCGAGGATATCCTGACCTTCACTATCGAGGGCAATGCGTTTTTGCACTCGATGGTGCGTACCATTGTAGGAACGCTCGTGGAGATTGGCATGCATCGTCGCGATCCCCAGTGGATGCGCGAGGTTATTGACGCCCGTGACCGAACCGCTGCGGGTCCCACGGCGCCTGCCTGCGGCCTTACGTTTATGGGTGTGGATTACGGCCCCGACGAGCTTGTCGTTCTCGACTAGGGGAGTGCTCGGCGCGTCTGTGCCTTGCACATACTATGTGTGAGCTGCGCGTGTGCAACATCTGTTCTTGGCGTGCAACATGTTAGGCGGCTCGTTGCTTTTATAGCTCGGGTGTACCATGAACGACAGTTTGATTTGGTGCTATCGAGAGGATGGAAAACTTGGTTCGACGTGGTTCGCATCCGCGACTTTCGGTGATCCTTGTGGTAGAAGGTTCGCCCAGCTATGCGATGCGTGCGCTCGAGAGTATCCAGAACCAAGACCTCTACGATTTGCAGATTGTCGTTGTCTGCCGCGATGCTGCGCCCGGTGTGCGCCATTCGCTTCAAGTTGCTGCCGACAGGGACATCCATATTGATTTGATTGACGTCGAGGACGCGAAGCGCGGCGCTTGTCTTCGTGCCGGTTTTGATGCCTCGCGCGGCTCTCAAATCATCGCCATGAACGCCGATGAGTGGTTTGCTCCGCAGGCCCTTTCCAAGATGGTCGATATCGCGTGCGATACTGCGGCAGACATTGTGCTCCCCTCGGTGTCGCTCGATCGATACGATGCGCATCGCGAGCGTCATTCGCGCGTCTTGGATGCTGCCTCTATTGCCATAGAAGACGAGTCTTCTATGGTGACTGGGCTGCCCCAGTTGATTTTGGGCGGCCTAGTCGCTCAGACCTCTGGCGTGATGTATAGCCGTCCGCTGTTTGAGGCATGCCTGTCGCGCGGCAAGGCGTACCGTACGGTTGAGTTTATGGCTTATGCGCTCTCGCAGGCACGATTCGTGTCCGGCTGCGGCGACGCTTGTTTCCACGCGGCGGCACCTAAGCTTACAGATGCCTTTGATCCCACCATGTATGCCAGGATATCCGATGACACTCGAGCGCTCGACGAGCTTGCGGACTCACTCTCGGAAGCAGATAGCGGTGGTCGGCTCAAGCTGGCAAGCCAAAAGTTCTACTTTGCCGGACTGGTCGCCTGCATCGAGAATTTGTGTCTGAGCCCGCATGGGGTGTCGTCAATCGAGCGTTCCGCCCGCATGCGTGATATGCTCGAGGCGCCTCGAACCCGTCAGATGGTCGCCGCGCTCAAGGATAACCATCGGGGACTCGGTCTGTTGTTTGGGCCGATCGCCAGCGCCAAGCCCGCGCGCTGCGTGATGTGTACGCATCTGGCAGCTTTTCTTAACCGGACGGGCGCAAAAACCGCCTAAACGGCTCATTACGAAACAAACTTGCATAGAATTGTTTCGAAATGCGTTCTTATACACAAAAGCCTTCAAATAGCGTTAAACTATTCAATCACTGATTGATTGTCTCCGCCATCTTTTGGAGAGAGGGTTTGTATGGCTAAAAAACGCAATGGGCGCCAGGATGCCATTAGAGATATTGTGCGCAATAAGGATGTCCGCACGCAGCGCGTGCTGGTCGATGAGCTCCGTGCTATGGGCTTTGATTGCACGCAGGCGACTGTCTCTCGCGATATTGCCGATATGGGGCTGCGTAAGCTCCCTGAGGGCATCTATGTTCTGGCAGAGGACCTGCACCTGCAGCGTATGGTTTCCGAGCTCGTAACGGGCGTTCTGCGTACTGATAATCTGGTTATGATCAAGGCTCAGCCTGGCACGGCTTCCGGCATCGCCGCCGCCGTTGATGCGGCAGAGTTACCCGATGTGCTTGGCTCGCTTGCCGGCAACGATACGATTTTGGTTATTGCCCAGACGGCCGAGGACGGCGAGCGTCTCGAGGCGCTGATCAATAAGTTGAGCAATTCTCGCAAGTAGGTGTGCGGGTCGTGCGCTCGGCATTGTGTGCGCTGACATAGTGGCTTGTAAGGGGCATCGACGTTGGTCGGTACCCCTTTTTGTTTGCCGGTATAAAGACCGCCCACCAGGTCGCTTCAAACTAAAAGGCCCCGAGCAGTTCAATAAGCTGCTCGGGGCCTTGTTGGCTTTAGTCGCGTACTTCTTAGCCGACCGTATCGTCAGGCGTGGGCGAGGGGTCGGGAGTGGGCGTAGGCGTAGGCGTAGGCGTAGGCGTGCCGCCATCGCCGCCGGTCGAACCACCAGTGGAGCCACCCGTCGAGCCACCGGTCGTACCGGTGCCGCCGGTGGTGTCGCCGCCCGTGGTCTCGGTGGTCGTGGTCGTCGTGGTAGTCGTTGTGGTGGTTTCCTCTTCCTCTTCGTCCTTGTCCTTGTCGTCGTTCTCCGACTTCTTGGTGTTGTTGGTGCCGTAGAACTTCCAGACGCTGTTGTTCTTGTAGGTGGGCGCCGTTCCGGTCGCAAACTCCTCGCGCTCGGTACCGGTCAGAACGGTGTTCATAAACCGCTTAAAGACAGGCAGGTTGGTGCTGTCGCCCAGCAGGTCCGTGCCGTACTTTTGGATGGGGATCTCGCCCGCGGAATAGCCGGTCCACAGGGCGCACGCCAGCTGCGGGGTATAGCCGCAGAACCACAGGTTGGTGGTGTTGTCGGTGGTGCCCGTCTTGCCGGCATAGGGCTGGTTGACACTCAGAGCGCCGGCAGCACCCGTACCGCTGCCCTTCATGACGCCGGACAGAACATCGGTGACCGCGGCGGCCTCGCCCTCGGTAAGCACCTGTGAGGGATTGTCGGTGTGCTGGTACAGCACCGAACCGGTACGAGAGTCAATCTCGGTGATGGCGATCGGCTGGCGATAGTAGCCGCCGTTGGCAAACGTCGCGTAGGCGGCGGCCATCTCGAGCGGCGAGATCGAGCCGGTGCCGAGGGTCATGACGGGAACGTCCTCGATGTTGTCCTTGGCGGGGTCGATGCCGAGCTTTTTGACGAGCGAGATGATCTTGCTGTTACCGACGGCTTCCGCCACCTGGATGTAGCCGGTGTTGGAGGAGTATGCCGTCGCCTGCTTAAGCGTGATGTTGCCATAGCTCTGGTTGGCGTAATTTTGGACCTCGGTCGTGGTGCCCTTGGCCTTGAGCGGCGAGTTGCAGTTGAGGGTGACGTTGGGGTTCATGCCGTTTTGGATGGCAGTTGCCAGCGTAAAGGCCTTAAAGGTGGAGCCGACGGGACGCTTGGCCGTGGCATGGTTTACGTGGTTCTCGTCGGCGTTGTAGTCGTAGCCGCCCACCATGCACTTGATGTAGCCGGTCTTGGGGTCGACGACGACCATGCCCATGTCCAGGCCGTCAAGCGAGAGCGTGTCGAGCTGCTCGCGGACGGCATTCTCTGCCACCTGCTGCATCGTGGGGTCGATGGTGGTCTTGACGGTCAGGCCGCCCTTAAAGAGCACGTCGGTCGAGAACTCCTGCTCCAGCAGCTGCTTGACGTAGGAGACAAAGTAGGGCTGCGAGTATACGTCGACGCCGCTGCCCGAGATTTCGGTCACATTGAGGGTGATGGGTTCGGCCTGTGCGGCATCGTGCTCCTCCTGGGTGATGTGGCCCAGGCGCAACATGTTGTCGAGGACCTTGTTGCGACGGGACAGCGCCAGGTCGGGGTTGACCGTGGGGTCGTACTGCGAGGGCGAGTTGGGAAGGCCGATCAACAGCGCGGCCTCGCTCAGGGTGAGGTCGGCGGCGCTCTTGGACAGATAGGTCTCGGCTGCGGCCTCGATGCCGTAGGCGCCGTGGCCGTAATAGATGGTGTTGAGGTACATCATGAGGATCTCGTCTTTGGAGTACATGTCCTCCATCTTGATAGCGATGTAGGCCTCGCGCACCTTACGCTCAATGGTCGAGTCGAATTGCTCCTCCTGCAGGATGGTGTTGCGCACAAGCTGCTGGGTGATCGTCGAGGCGCCTTCGTGCCCGCCGCCGAGGGTTGCCACCGCAGCACGCGCGATACCCCACAGGTCGATACCGCCGTGCTCGTAGAAGCGCTCGTCCTCGACGTCAACGGTGCCCTGCAGCACGTAGGGGGAGACCTCGTCCTTGGTGATGGACTTGCGGTTTTGCGTGTAGAAGCTCGCGATCTTGTTGCCGTTGCAGTCGACGATCTCGGTGGGCTCGCTCACCAGATACGCGTTGGCGTCGGTGTAGTCGGGCAGATCGGACAGCCAGCGGTTGACGTTACCGAGCATGCCGATGCCAAACGCCACGCCCGCAATCAGCAGAAAGCCCAAAAACGAGAGCAGGATTATGGGCAGGGCGTGCGTCTTTGAACGGCTGTGTCCCTGTCGTTGGCGAGGACCCATATATTGACCTCCAGGTATGTCGTGCCAGACGGTGGATGTGCCGTCGGGGCAGGATGGACATAAGTTATTACACGATAAACCAAACGGGGCGCGCGAGGCCTCGTGTATGCTGGAAGACGGCATTTTTCAGAGTGAATGCATACCTTGGTAAGGAGTTTGTCGATGGCGATTCGGACGATGGGGCCGAGCGGACAATACGAGACTGGATTGGATGCTGCCGGTGCGGCGCTGCCCGAGCTGCTGGCGCCGGCGGGCGGGCTCGACCAGATGCTTGCGGCCATCGCCGCGGGCGCCGATGCCATCTATGCGGGGTTGGGCGGCTTTAACGCCCGTGTGAGCGCCCATGGCTTTACGGATAACGAGTTTGCGCGCGGCTGCGCCGTGGCGCATGCCCATGGCGTGCGTGTGTACGTAACGCTCAACGTGTTCGTGTTTGACGATGAGTTGTCCGACGCGGTGGCGTTGGGAGCTCATGCACTGGAGCTGGGCGCCGATGCTCTGATTGTCGCCGATGCCGGGTTGGCCTGCGCGCTGCGCGCGGCGATTCCCGGGGTCGAGATTCACCTGTCCACGCAGGCGGGCGCTCATAGCGAGGGTGCCGTGCGGCTTGCCGCCGATGAGCTGGGGGTCGAGCGCGTGACGACGGCACGCGAGCTGACGGTCGACGAGATTGCGGCGCTATGTGCCACGGGCGTGCCCATCGAGGTATTCTGCCACAGTGCGATTTGCATCGGCTATTCGGGGGCGTGCGAGTTCTCGGCCCTGCGGCGTGGACGATCGGCGATGCGCGGCGACTGCACGCAGCCGTGCCGTCTGGCGTACGACCTAGTGGACGAGGCGGGGCAGAGCGTTGTCGCCGTTGAGGGGGATCGTCTGCTGTGTCCGCATGACTATCTGGGTATTGCGCATCTGCCCGAGCTTGTAGATGCTGGCGTTGCGTCGCTCAAGATCGAGGGACGCATGAAGAACCCCGATTACGTATTCAACGTGGTGCGGGTTTGGCGCCGGGCGCTCGATATGCTGCGCGACGGCGCGTGGGACCCCGGTGCCGTGGAAGAGCTTGAGCGCGAGCTGGGAAGGTCGTTTAACCGTGGGTTTACCGATGCGTACCTGCGAGGGCGTTCGGGTGCCGAGCTGATGAGCTTTGAGCGTGCAATTAACCAGGGCGTGCGCGTGGGGCGCTTGGTCGCTGTGGGCCACGAAGAGGTGACCGTTGAGCTCGATGCCGCCGTGGCGGCGGGTGACACGCTCGAGATTCGGTTCTATCCGGGTGTCGACGCGCGTCCCGATGTGCCCAAGCGCTGGCCGCAGGTGCCCTGCCCGGTGGATGCCGCAGCGGGGAAGCGCGTCGTCGTGCATTGCAAGCGTAAGGTGGACGCGGGCTGCGAGGTATACCTGATTCGTAGCGCCGGCGTGTTGGATCAGACGGCGGCGGTGTTGGAGCGCATGCGGGCCGAGGCGGATGCGATTGCGCCCGTTGCGCGTGCCGTTGAGGTGCTGCCCTTTGAGGACGTTGCGGTGGATAGCGGTGCGTCGCCGGAGTTGGTGGAGTGCGCGGTTCCCGCTCGCATGGTTTTTGCTTGGCAGCTGATGGATACCGACCCGCGCAGAGAACTCGATTTGTCCGACACCGTTGTGGTGCTTGACGAGGTGTGCCGCACGGGTGACGCTGACCGGACCCGCTCGCTGATGCAGCGTGCCGGGCGCGTCGTCTGCCGCAACCTGGGACAGGTGGTGATTGCTCGCGAGCTGGGCGTGACGTTTGACGTGGCGGCGCCGGTGTTCTGCGCGAATCGGGCCACGCTTACCTGGCTGCGCGGACTCGGTGCGGGGCGGGTGTACTTGCCGGCCGAGTTGCTCGGCAATGATGCGGAGCGTATTGCCGAGCTTGCCGCTTGTCCCGGTGTCTTGGGGCCTGTCGATGCCGACCGTCCCGAGCTCATGGTGTGCGAGCACTGCTTGCTGACTGCCGAGGGCGCCTGCGCCACGGATGCAACGGGGCAGATCCGTTGCCGTGACTGCTCGCGCCGTCAGCAAACACGATATTTGGTCGAGCGCGACGGCATGCGCCTGCCGGTCGCCGTTGATGCGTGCGGCAGGACGAGGATTTTCCTGTCGTAGGTGTTCGGCCGCGCCGTTTTGGTTATCATAAGAGAGTTTATGAACTTCCAGCACCGCCGTATCCGGTGAGGGTGCTATGGCAAAAGGAGGATACCCAATGCTGTCTGTTGACGAGCAAATGCGTATCATCACCTCGGGCGCCGCGAAGATCGTCCCCGAGGCCGACCTTCGCAAGAAGCTTGAGAAGGGCGAGCCCCTCAACATCAAGCTCGGCGTCGACCCCACCAGCCCCGACTTGCACCTGGGCCACGCCGTGCCCCTGCGCAAGATGCGCCAGTTCCAGGACCTGGGCCATAACGTCACCCTTATCATTGGCAACGGTACCGCGCTGATCGGCGACCCCTCGGGCAAGAATTCCACCCGTCCGCAGCTTTCGCAGGAGCAGATCGAGGCCAACGCCGAGACCTACGTGAGCCAGGCCATGAAGATCCTGGACCCCGAGAAGACCACCATCGTGCACAACGGCGACTGGATCCTTTCGATGGACCTGGCCGGTCTTTTGCAGGTGTGCTCCAAGTTCACCGTCGCCCGCATCCTCGAGCGCGACGACTTTACCAAGCGCTACCAGTCCCAGACGCCGATTGCCCTGCACGAGTTTCTGTACCCCGTGATGCAGGCCTTCGACTCCGTGCAGATCAAGGCCGACGTCGAGATGGGCGGCACCGACCAGCTCTTTAACCTGCTCGCCGGCCGTGAGCTCATGGAGAAGATGGGCATGGAACCGCAGATCGCGCTTACCATGCCGCTGCTCGAGGGCACCGATGGCGTGCGCAAGATGTCCAAGTCCTACGGCAACTACATCGGCCTGACCGATGCTCCCAAGGATATGTTCGGCAAGACCATGTCCATTCCCGACGAGATGATCGGCAAGTACTATCGTCTGGCCAGCTCGCTCACCCCGGCCGAGGTCGACAAGATCGACGCCGCCTTGGCCGATGGTTCCGCCGATCCCTATGAGCTCAAGCGCGCACTGGGCCGCGACCTGTGCGACACCTACCACGGCGCCGGCGCCGGCGACGAGGCACAGGCCGAGTTCGACCGCGTGTTCAAGGAGGGCCAGCTTGCCGACTTCCCCGAGAAGCACGTTGAGCTGACCGTCAACGACGAGGGCCAGATTTACCTCGCCGGCCTGCTCAAGGACCTGGGCCTTTCGGCCAGCGCCGGTCAGGCCCGCCGCGACATCGACGGCGGCGGCGTCAAGATCAACGGCAAGGCTGTGGCTCCCAAGAGCTACAACATCGATCCGAGCGCCCTCAAACTGGGCGACACCCTCTCCGTGGGCAAGCGCAAGGGCTTTAAGTTGGTCTAACGAGCGAGTTGACCTCACAAGTGCAATAAGGCCGCAGCCGGGAATCCCGACTGCGGCCTTTTTGGTTACGACGATCCCTTGGGGACGGAGGGATCATTTGGCGGTGCCGTTAAGCGGAAGGGGGTGTTAGCGGGACTTTCTTTTGGGCATACAATGGCTATTGGTTTGCTGCGGTGAAGGCCCGTCCGCCCCGCAGTTATTTCTACGGTTAAAGGAGTATGTATGTCCGTTGAGGTCATGAGGTCTGTGATCGAGGCCGCCGAGGGTCGCGTGCCCGTCGACACGCTGTTTACCAATGCGCAGATTGTCGACGTGTACGGTCAGCGCGTGGCGCCCGGTAGCGTTGCCGTCAAGGGCGGCGTAATCGTCGGCGTGCTCTACGACGGTCGCGACGATGCCGCCGGTACCTATGAGGCTGCCGAGGTTATCGACTGCCAGGGTCGCTATCTCGCCCCCGGCTTTATCGACGGACATCTGCACATTGAGTCCTCGAACATCCGCCCCGCCGAGTATGCGCGCATGGCGGCGACGCGCGGTACTACCACCGCCATTGCCGACAGCCACGAGATCGCCAACGTGGCGGGCCTGGACGGCCTGCACTTTATGATCGAGGACGGCCGCCGCGCACCCATCTCCATCAAGTACATGATGCCTTCGTGCGTGCCCGCGCTGCCCGACGAGCAGGCCGGTGCCGTTATTTCGGCTGCCGATATGCAGGCGTTTTTTGCCGAGCATCCAGGCGATGTCTTTGGTCTGGGCGAAATGATGAACCTGCCGGGCGTCTTTATGGCCGACCCCGAGACCTGTGCTCGCATCGATGCTGCCAACCAGACGCCGTCCAAGCAGGTTGACGGCCACGCGCCGCTCGTTGCCGGCAAGGACCTCAACGCCTATGCCGCAGCAGGTATTATCGCCGACCACGAGTCGACGATTCCCGAGGAGGCGCTCGATAAACTGTCTCGTGGCATGTACGTGATGCTGCGCGAGGGCACGTGCAGCCATGACCTGGCCAATCTGTCGCCGATGCTGCTGGAGAACCCCGCGCGCGCCCGCCGCTGCTGCTTTGCGACTGACGACCGCGCCCCTTCCGATGCGCTTGCGACTGGCATGATCGACAATGCCTGCCGCGTGGCGATTGAGGCCGGTATCGACCCCGTGGTCGCTATCTCTATGGCGTCCCTCTCCACGGCCGAGGCGTTTGGCCTGGATCACGGCTGCCGCGACCCGCACGAGTTGCGTGGTGCGATTGCCCCGGGCAAGCGTGCCGACCTGCTGGTACTCAATGACCTGACGTTTGCTACGGCTCCGCATCGCGTATATGCCGCCGGTGCTCTGGTGGCGCAGGATGGCACCTTTGTGGGCGAGATCGCACCCGAGATGGCCGAGGTTGCGGCCCTTGCCGATGAGCTGCGCGCCTCCGTTAAGCTGCCGAAGCTTTCGCTCGACGTGTTTGACTATGCCTTTAAGCCGGGCGAGGCCGTTATCGATGTCATCCCGGGTATGGCTATCACAGGTATGGCTCGCCCCGAGAGTGCCGAGGGCCTGCGCCGCATTATGCTGATCGAGCGCCACGGCCGCGGCGTGTCGCTGCAGGCCGAGGGCGCCGACGGTGACGGCCCCGCGGGTCTGGGCTTGGTTGGCAAGCATATCGGTCGCGGCTGGGTGCGCGGCTTTACCATCACGGGTGGCGCCATTGCCTCCACGATTGGCCACGACTCGCACAACGTGTGCGTGGTGGGCGACAACGCGGCGGATATGATGGCTGCCGTTGAGGCCGTGGGCCAGGGCGGCCACGTGCTGGTGCGCAACGGCGAGGTCGTGGCGCGCATTCCGCTGGCGCTCGGTGGCCTTATGAGCGAGGGCACGGCCGAGGATGTCGCCGCGCAGCACGACGACTTTATGGTCAAGGCGCGCGCCATGGGTATCGAGCCGCCGCTCGACCCCATCATGGGCATCATTTTCCTGCCCCTGCCGGTAATCCCGACGCTCCGCATCCGCCCCGAGGGCATGTTCGACGTCACGACCTTCACCTACGCCGACTAGTCATCGGGGACGTTCTTAAACGACTAGCCGTCGGGGTGGCGTGTCGCCTGACGCCGCGACCGTGAGACCTCTGGCATGTGTGAGCTATTTGCCAGGTCCTTGTAACGTTTACGCCCGCGGAGTCTTATTTGAGCTCCCTTTGGGTACGTTGGAATCGGATACACGTTCGATTCCAACAAGCCCGAAGGGAGCTTTTCTATGTTTAAACTGATTGCATCCGATATGGACGGCACACTGCTTGACGAAAACGGCCAGGTGCCTCCCGAGACCTACGAACTGATTCTGGCGCTACACGAGCATGGCGTGCATTTCGCCGCATCGTCAGGTCGTCGCTACGATCGCCTGTGCGAGTTCTTTGCGCCCGTTCGCGACAAGATGGACTTTGTCGCCGCTAACGGCGCCCAAGTCTACGCCGACGGTAAGATGGTAGACCGTGAGGTGTATTCCCACCTGGCGATTCGAAGGCTCGCCCAAGCCGTCAGGACGTTTCCCAATCTGCATCTTGCGCTCTTTGACCGAACCAAGTCCTTTTTGCTCGATGACGAGTGCAAGTTCGTGCGCGAGGTCGATAAGGACCTTCCCAATGCCGAGCGCATTTGGGAGCTGCCCGATCCCAGCGTAAATATCATCAAAGCGAGTATCTTTTGCGACGACAGTGCGGTTATGGACAGTGCGTACGTGCTACAGCGCGAACTTGGTCAGCTCTTTACTTTTGCGCCTTCGGGCAACGCGTGGATCGATGCCATGCAGCCCGGTGTGTCGAAGGCCTCGGGTATCGCGCAGCTCGCGGAGCATTACGGCATTGGTCGCGACGAGGTCATGGCGTTTGGCGACTCGATGAACGACTACGAGATCATTCGCTTTGTCGGCACGGGCTGCGCGATGGAAAACGCGCGCCCCGCGCTTAAGGCGGTGGCCGATCGCGTGGTGGGTTGTAACCGCGACCACGCCGTCCAGCAGGAGCTCCGTCGCGTGCTGGAGAGTCTCTCCTAATCCGGCAGATGGGGACGTTCCTTTTCTGCCGACAGTGGGGGACGGTCCTTGCAGCTTTTTGCGAAGAGTGTCCCCAGTGACTAGTCGTTTAAGAACGTCCCCAATGACTGACCAATGACTAGGCGAGGGCGGCCATGATGGTGCGGGCGACGCCGTCGTGGTCGTTGTCGTATTCGGTGATGGCGTCGGCGGCCTCGCGATCTTCGGGCTCGGCGTTGATCATGGCCATGCCATGGCCCGCTGCCTGCAGCATGGGGATGTCGTTGATGTTGTCGCCGAACGCCCAGGCGTCGGCGAGACGCTCGCCCAGATGCTCACACAGCCACGTGAGGGCCGTTCCCTTGGTGGCGCCTTCGCCCATAACCTCGATATTCATAGCGTACGAACGCGTGACCTCAATGCCTCCGAGCGTGTCGAGCGCCGCCGCGATGGCGTCGCGATCGGCCGGGTCGTGCCAGTACATAGCGATGCGTTCGAGCGTCTCGACCTCGTCGATCTTGCTGTCGATATTCATGTCGATCGGCGTTCGTGTGCGCTTGAGCGAAGCCGCGATGTGGGGGTCGCCGCCACAGAACTCATCCAGACGCCCGTATAGCGAGCGGGGGAGGAAGCACTGCCCGTCCGCGAAGATATCGAAGGTCACATCGTGGCCGGCGGCAATGCTATGGACGCGGTGGGCGATGGCGCGGTCGAGCGGTCGGCTCAAAATGCGCGTAGCACGTGAGACATCGGTAGGCGTACCGTCGTCGAGCTGCCAGACGCTGGCACCGTTAGCACAGACCGCGTAGTGTACGGCGGGGTGGGCGAGGATGGGCTCAAAGATGCCCGACAGCGGGCGCCCCGTGCAGGGCACAAACTCAACACCGCGGCGCGCAAGCTCGTCGAGCATCGCCCAGGTGGCGTCGCTCATCTGCTTATCGCTCGTCAACAGCGTTCCATCCATATCGGAAAACACAATCATTCGTTGCGATCCTTTCTACTGGCATAAAAAGCGTGGCCGAGGGCGGCGATGCCCTGGCCACGCTCGAGTTCTATAACGGTCCGCGTCCTAGCGGTCAGCGAGCGGCTTGTACTCCAACGGCTCGATAACCGGGCGATACGCGGGACGGATGATGCGGTGCGCGCAGAAGAGCTCTTCCATGCGGTGCGCCGACCAACCGGCCATGCGGGCGACGGCGAACAGCGGCGTAAAGAGCGTCTCGGGCACGCCGAGCATCTTGTAGATAAAGCCCGTGTACAGGTCGATGTTGGCGCAGATGGGCTTGGTCATGCCGTGGTCGCGCATGACCTGGGGTGCCAGGCGCTCGATGCGCTCGATGAGCGCGAACTCATCGCCCAGGTCCTTCTTGGCGGCAAGCGTGCGCGCGTAACGGCGGCAGACCTCGGCGCGCGGGTCGCTGAGCGTATAGACGGCGTGGCCCATACCGTAGATGAGGCCCGTGCCGTCGAAGGCCTGCTTGTCGAGGATCTTGCCCAGGTAGGCTGCGACCTCGTCCTCGTCCTCCCAGTTGGAGACATGCGCGCGGATGTCCTCGTGCATGGACACGACCTTGGCGTTGGCACCGCCGTGGCGCGGGCCCTTGAGCGAGCCGATAGCCGCGGCGTAGGCGGAATACGGGTCGGTGGCCGAAGACGACAGCACGCGGCAAGCGAAGGTGGAGTTGTTGCCGCCGCCGTGCTCGGCATGCAGCATGAGCATCACGTCGAGCAGCATGGCTTCGTCGCGGGTGAACGCCATGCCACCGCGCAAGACCTGTAGGATGGTCTCGGCGGTGGAGAGACCGGGCGTGGGGTGCGGCACGTGAACCTCGGAGCCGCGAAGCTTGGCGACCGAGGCCATGTGTGCGAAGGCGGCGATGCGCGGGAGACGTGCGAGCATGGAAATGGCGACGTCGATTTCGTGCTCGGGCGTGATCACGTCTGGTTCGGCATCGAAGGCGTAGAGCAACAGTACGGCGCGCTGGAGCACGTTCATGATGCTCGACGACACCGTGGTCATAGGGAACTCTTTAACGTACTCGTCACTCAGGTGTCTAAAGGCGCCCAGGCGCTCGCAAAAGCCGTCGAGCTCTTCCTTGTTGGGCAGCGAACCCGTGATAAGCAGATAGGCGACTTCCTCGTAGCCATAGCGATTCTCGGCCTGGGCATTGTTGACCAGATCCTCGATGCTGTAGCCGCGAAGCGTGAGCTTGCCCTGATCGGGCACGACCTTTCCGTCGACCTTGTTGTAGCCGTGCACATCCGAGATACGAGTGAGACCCGCGACCACGCCCGAGCCGTCGGCATTGCGTAGGCCGCGCTTGACATTGTGCTCGACAAACAGGCCCTCGTCATAAGGGTCGGTCGGCAGGCCGTGGTAGAGGCTTTCGCTCTCAGACGAAATCTGGCGGCTTGCTTCGTAATCCAGAACCAGTCGGCTCAAGTGGTCATCGAAGCGGTAATAGATTTTCTTGGCGTCGTAGGCCATGCGCGCTCCTCTCCGGGCCGCATCGGGGTGGCCTGCATGGGCATGCGCGTGTCAGGCTATCCCCAGCGGCCTGTTCGCTACAGGCGGTACATAAAGTTAAAGACGTCCTCGCGCTGGATGGACACGTTGACGCCCGAAAGCTCACCGGCCTCGGCCAGGGCCTTCTGCAGCTCAGCGAAGTCGAGCTTGGACTCGGCGGTATCGGCCAGCATGGTCATGGTGAAGATGTCCTCGATAATGGACTGCGTGATGTCGCGGATGTCGACGTTGGCCTCGCCCAGGACACGGGTGACGCCGGCGACGATGCCGGGGCGGTTCTTGCCAAGGACGGTGATGACGATACGGGAGGACGAGATCTCGGCCATGGGAAACCCTTTCGCGTGGTTGCGGCGCGCGCGGGGCGCTCCGCTACGGTACAGTGTTCATCATTGTACCTGTCTGGCGCAAAAAAGGCGCGCTCGCTGCGGCGTTACATGCCTGCAACATGAGCGTAAGGGGGAAGGCCGTACGGGGAAGAGCCGTCTGGCGCGTGTCCGGCTCGTGTTGGGTTGATTTCCGATCTCAGCCGAACACATTGAGCGGACAGGCCGTTCCCGCAGTCAGCCGAACGCCTCCGACGGCTGATTCCGAACTGGAAGCGGAGGGCATCCCCGCCCTTCGGTAGGGGATACCGCTCCGCGGCGCATGCCGCGGGCGGTGCCCCTATCGGACCACCGTGACCTCAGTTGGGATGGGCCCAGCACTGCCGCGTACTCGGTGAGCTAGAGCCAACTGTTCGTCTTCACGTCGCGTATGGCGATATTTCGGTCGTCCGGCTCGGTGATGCCGTAGCCGAACGCCTGGAGCGTCTCGATGGACTCCTGGATCCTCTGTTGGAACATGGGACCCGGATCGACCCTCGGCCCGAGGTGCCCGCGCCAAAGGCACGGCGTGGCGCGCAGCATGTTATGGATTTTGGAGATGGGCTCGATGTCGACGTAGACGTTGAGCGTCGCCATGGCGTCCTTGTGGCCGAGGATCGATTGGAGCGCCTTGATATCGCCGCCTTGGCGGATCCACTGCGTTGCGAACGTGTGGCGAAGGCCGTGGAACGTGATCAGCTCGTCGTTGGTGCCCATGAGGCCGTTGGTCTCCGAGAACGTCTTGAACGCCCTGCGGATATAGCTTGTCGTCGCGAAGGTCGCGCCCGGCTCCGACAGGATGTAGCAGTCCCCGATCTCGACCGCCCCGGTAAGGCCGCGCAAGCGCAGCTTTCCGCAGTCGATCTCGTGGGTCTCCTTCAGGAAGGGGAGTAGGCCGACCGGGTCGATGGGGATACCCCTGGCGTCATGGGTCTTGGTGTCCTTGATGAACGAACCCATTCCCTTCGCGTACGCCACCGAGTGTCTGATCGAGATCAGGCCCGTCTCGAAATCCACATCGCACCACCGAAGGCCGCAGACCTCGCCGATTCGCATCCCCGTGTGCAGGGCGAGTACGACCGCCCTCTAATCCTCGGCGGACCAATCGAGTCCGAACTCCTTTCGGGCATCCTCTTCGCTCATGACTTCGAGAAGGTCTCCGGGTTGGCAACGAAGGGCGAGGCATAGCTGCTCGAGTGTGTTGAAGCGAATGCCGCGAATATGCCCTTTTTTAATACGGGACAGGTTCACGGGCGTGGTTCCAATCCTTTCGGCAAGTTCGTTCGAGGAAATCTTTCGCTCGGCCATGATCTTGTCGAGGCGAACAATTACGGGCATGGCGTTTCCTTACGCAATCTCGTCGGAGTCGAGGTACAGCTCTCGGGCGTACAAGAAGAGCTGGGAAAGCATGAACAGGACGATGCCGAGAACCAGAGAGGTCCAATCGAATGATGAAGCGATCTCTTGGGCGCCGACGGCCCCCTCGCCGCCAAACATCGAAACGGAGGTTTTGAGTGAGCCGGCGTAGAGGCTGGTGGCAGCTTGAACAACGAAGAGAATGCCGAGCACCTTCAAGCATGTCGCAGACCCTTTCTTGAAGGGGTCTCCGCTCTTGATCGTCCACACGAGAACGGCGCTGAGGATGGTCGTAGCGATACCGATGACGGCAGGGACCAATGTCGAGATCGCAAGGGCTGGATACGCGGGGGAGTCTGCAATTACAGGGTTGTCGAGCACTTCGATTGCTGGCTTTAAGGAGAACGCCACTTGTGCGATGGCGGTGGCGCAAAGGGTCGCAGAGGCTATCGCACATGCGATGCGGAAGGAATGAAGCCGGGGAGTGCGATTGTCGGAACTCATAATAACCTCCGAAGAATTTAAAAAACTCAGGTTACTTTTTAACAGTTTATGTTAAATTGACTTTGCCGGCAAGTAATCACAGCATGCTGCAACCGAAATCCCTCTAGATTGGAGAGGATTATGTTCAGTACTGTTAAGTCGTGTAAGCTCTTGGTTTTCCTCGGCCTCGCTCTTTGTCTGTTGCTGCCGGGAGCCCCCGCTTTTGCGGATACCCCGATGCCTCCTTCCCAGGAGAGCAGCCAGTGTGCCCTCGTTGAGCCCCTCGGGTATACGGACGACGTCGTCGATACCTACTGGAGCTACAGCTGTCCTCGCGGCGTAAGCGGGCACAGCATCTCGATGTTCAACATCTCTTACAAGACGATCTCCTACCGAAATGGCTATCGCCGATCCGCGCATCATAGGGAATCCCGCCTCGCTGCAATGTGCTCCTGTGGTGTTCTTGGCACAACTGATAAATGGCAATTTGTCTATAGCACCTACTAGATGCGAGGAAGGGCCGAGCATTTTGTTCGGCCCCTCTGTTCCGACTGGATGAGGTTAAGGTTGGCGATGAATATGCTCAAAATCTCGAAGGCGATCTTTAGGTCGCTTCTCTCCTCCAGGTCGCTCTGTGTTGTCGTTGTTGCGTTGATGGTTCTTTGTGCTCTGCCCGTCTTCAGGAGCGCGGCTGGCATCGACGGACGGGTCGAATACCTCGAGTCGGGAATAACCCGTGTTGAGCAGGAATTGTCAGCATCCTATGCGGATGCGCTTGTGAATGCGGGGGAGGACGGTGTCTATACCTCTTCATCAAGCATGCCCGCGCTTCTGTACCCTCTTGCCGCGGGACGTCTTATCTTGGCACCGCTCTCTCCCCTACTTCCGTTTCTGCAGATATCGGATGGAGAGTACACCTATTATGACGGATCGAAGGAGTACTTGCTATGGGTCGCAACGGCCGTTGCCGTCTCGTTCCTTGCCGCGCGTCTTAACAAACGTGAAAAGCTCATCATCCAGGCACCGATGGGCGAGCTGGGTAGACTTGTTGCATCGAGCGTATGGGCGAGTGTTTTTGCAATGCTTGCCGTCCTCGCCATCAATCTTCCAGGGATAATCGCCGCGCTTGTGAAGAATGGCCCGGGCTCGCCGTTCTATCCGATAGGCTACATTCAATATGCGACTCCGGTTATCAAACCGGCTTGGCTGGTGTTCGCGCAGACGGCCATCTTGCAATTCTTGGTGGCAGCGTTCATCTCGCTTGTCGTTCACCTTGCCGTGAAGATTGCCAATAACCCTACGCTTGGAATCGTGTTCGTATGTGCCCTGATGGGGGTGACGATGGTTCCCGGGTATTACGGAAGATCCATCGCTTTACGTGAGTTCGCCCTGTTGAATCCCCTTACGTATGCGAACACTGAGTTGACCGTCGGCGCCTATAGCCCGTACCCGACAACGCAGATAGTGAATCTGCCTGGACTTTGCTTCGAGCGTGGCGCGATTGCCCTCGTATGCGCAATCGGGATCGAGGTGCTGGCAATTAGCCTGCTTTGCGTTGCTGGAAAGAGCGGCTGCGCGTGCCCGATATCCCCGATTTGTCTTGAGAGAGGTTCCTTCACTGCATCGAGAACGGCAACTCGTTCGAGCGCTTGTGCCTCCGCCGTTGCATACGTAAGAACGATGGGGAAACTGCTCCTGCGTTCTCCTACCCTCGCCGTATGCGCGATTGCAATGTCGACGACGATGCTGGCCCCGGCTCTGGTCGAGATGTTTCCTGACGCTGATAACGTTTCCGCTGTTCGGTATAGGGATGGGGAGCTCCGTTCAATAGATCGGTATCTAGAGCAGAACGCTGCGAATATGGACGTCGAGGGCAAAGCGGCCCTGGAAGACATGCGGGATGCTCTTTCGGGTTTCGTGTACGCGCCTATGCCTGCGGAGGGGTTTCGAAGCCTTGCGACGTACGAGCGCGCTCGAGGTGAGCTGGGCGCGGCAGATGCGACTCTCCTGCAATCGATCGGAATCGAGCCGGAGACTCCTTCTCGTGCGGAGGCGCGCGCCTTTCTGCTTGAGTCGATCGCGAGCTTGCCGGACCCCAAGGTTTACGAGTTAAGTACGAAGATGCCCCCATTAATCCTCCTTTCGTATCTCCAGGCAGCGCTTCCCTCCTTATTTTTGCTGTTGCCCGTGGTTGTCACATCGCTCGCGTGCACCCACCTGCAGTGTCGTTCCCTTCTGGTTCTCCAGATCCCCGCAACAGCGCATGTGCGTTTTCTGACGGCTGTTGCGCTGGCTCTCCTGCTTGGCTTGGTGCTGCTTTTGGTGTCGATGGTTCCCGCTGTCGTTGTGTCCGTGATTAAGAACGGTGCGGGTGGATCGGAGTATCCCGTCGCTCTCATTCGGGCGGGAGCTTCGACAACGTCCACGGTGGGGGAGGCGGTGTTGTGCAGTATTCCGTTGCTGGTCATGGCATACGGCGTGATTTCCGTCGTCGCTGCGTTGACAGCAGCGATTAGCCGCAACCCCGTTGTCACCGGAATGGTTTGCGCGGTTCTCTCGGTGTTGGGTTCGTTGAGCGCTCATGTTGAAAGCGTGGGCATGGGCGTCGCGCTGCTGGCTCCATTCGCCTCGTTTGATCCCGCTTCCCAGGTGGGGACGATTGGGTTCCTTGGGCGAGGGACGAACGCGATGCCTTTTGGAGAGGTCGTCGGCGCATCGGGCGCTCTGCTGGTGGTCTTGGGCGCCGTATCTCCGTTGATGGTGCGCCTGAGTGTTCCAAAGATCGAAAGGGGATGATCTCGATGATTGACCTTCAAACGCTGACGATCTCTTATGGAAAGAAGGTGCTCGTAGATTCGGTGAACGCTGAGTTTGCCCCGGGTACGGTCTACGGTCTCGTCGCTCCGAACGGGCATGGAAAGACGACGTTGCTGCGTGCGATGGCAGGTTTGCCGGGTCCTCGCGTGGACGGGAGCATCGTTCTGGATGAGGTGCAGGGTACGGGTGCGAGAGAGGTCCGTTCTATGATCTTCTATGCACCTGGTGAGGGGACGCTGCTGTATCCCGGATTGCGTGCGGAAGATCACCTCAAGATGGTTTGCGATATGTGGCCGCATGCTCGCGATATCGAAGAGATAGTGGAACAAACGCAGATAGGCGAGTTCGCGAAGATGAGGATCCGCACTCTGAGCCAGGGCATGAAGCAGCAGCTTACCCTGGCGATTGCGTATGCGACGGGCGCGCGGTACCTTCTATTAGATGAGCCCATGAACGCGCTCGACCCCAGCAGGGTGGACTTGCATTCCGAGATTCTCAGGAAGCTGGCCGATTCTGGTACGTGCATCATCATGTCATCCCACATCTTGGATTCGGTCGATAGGCTGTGCGATGAGATTCTGTTTTTGAAGGATGGGAGGCTCATTAGAAGCATTCCGCAAGATGATGCTGCGCCGAAGTCTCCTGGATCCCATTTCGCAAAGCCTGCCGGACGCGCCGAGGGTGCGCTAAGCACGTATCGGCGACTCTACGAAAAGGGCGGGTAGAAATGCAAGTTAAAAATCTATGTGGCCAATGTGATACCGTTGAACCCGCGTATCGATGCCGCTCAGCCATTCGCCTCGCCCCCGTCGCACGTATCTTCATCCGGTCTGTTACTTTTAATCTAACAATTCTTTGAGGAACGTAGGTGCTTCTAAATGTACTGTCGACTTCTTCTCAAACTAATCCTAAGAGACAGGGCCGTATGGATTTGTACGCTCGTTCTCGCTGCAGCCTTTTCCGTCCCCATTGCGTTCAATTCACCCATCTACGGGCCCTTCTTTATGAAACAGGGCATGCAGAGCTTTGTCGACGCATTCAATACGCGCGCGCCCCAGGCCAGCGGCACAGACCTATCTCCAGAGCAGCAAAATGACGCGGAGCTTGCAAGATACGCGAACGCCGCCCTTGCCGCTCAAACCGACGCCGCCTTTCTCGATTCTGCCGAGAGCTACTACGCGCTCATGGACGAAGGCTTCCAATCCGGATCCATCGTGGGAGACCGAGAGACCAATGACGCGGAGCTCGCATATTGCCGTGCCCTGAGCAGTTCCGGCATCACGCACATTCCAGCCTCCGCAAGCGATCTGCCATTCCTTTCCTTCCTGCCTTACGCCATTGCCATGGTTCCGTCTTTCCTTCCCTTCATTCCCTTCCTTCTCTCGTCGATACTCCTGCTCGGAGCCACAAGGCCTGCGACCCTGGCGGCGAAGGCGCCCGTGCCCAAATTCCGGCGCCTTATCCAGATCGTGTTTTCGATAATCGCCGCGGGAACCGCGATGCTCCTCGCCGGCCTTGCACCCGGGGGCATTTACGCCTTGGCCCTTAACGGCTTCGGGCAAATTGGGTACCCGATCGCCTTCTTCCATGACGGCGCGCTTACCACCACGACCGCGGGAAACGTCTTCACAGCCCTGCTTATCGCGCTTCTTGCGGGCGGAACCTTGATATCCGTTTGTTCCGTCGTCCTATCGACCGCAACGAGGCGCGTCCTCGCGGGCCCCCTCACCTCCGCGCTGCTTGTCGCGGCCCCGGCATTCCCGTTGCTGTCCGATTCGGCACTAGGGCATAATGCCGTGCTCGGGCTCCTGCCGCTGGCCGTATTCTCGCCTATCGAGGCAACGGGTTACGTAGGATGCTTCCCAACAGAATTCATTGACTCCGGTTCAAGCGGTGCATCGATGCTTGCCGTGGCCCTGATATACGCCGCGGTCCTTCTTGCGGTCGGCGCCGTTGCGACACGTTCCCCCAAACAGCCTGGACCCGCGAAAAAGCACCATGGGCTCGAGCTTCTGGACGCGAGCGTGGGATACGGAAGCACGACGATACTTTCAATCGGGTCGCTTTTCCTGAGCCCGGGAACGGCGGCGGGCCTCATTGCTCCCAACGGCTCGGGGAAAACCACCCTTCTTGAAGCGCTGTCGGGCCAATTTCCCACCCGCATCCACTCGGGAAGCCTGGCGGCAGACGGAATCTGCCAACGTCGATCAGCCGAATTTGCAGAACTCGTCTACCTGAGCTCTTCAGGCGGCACGGATCTCTATCCCACGCTATCGGCCATCGAGCACCTTGCTTTCGTTAGGGAGGCGTGGAAATCGGCCGCCGACATCGACTCGCTCTGCAGCTCCCTCGGAATCTCCCCATATCTCGACAAGCCGACCCGTAAACTCTCGACAGGAATGAAGCAGCAGGTAAAGCTTGCCATGGCGATAGCGACCGGTTGCCCGTACCTCATCCTCGATGAACCGCTGAACGGCCTCGATCCGGGAAAGCGGAAAACCTCCTGCGACGCGATGCGCAGCGAGGTGGCGCGGGGACGAAGCGTGCTCATTTCAAGCCATCTGCTCGACGACCTGGCAGACCTCACCAACTCGTTCTACTTCATCGAGGCCGGCACGCTCGTGGAAAAGATCAAGTCGTCCTCGCAGACGCTCAAGCAGGAATACCTCGATACATACGAGAGATGAATGTGGGGGAGTGTTCGGATGAAGTTGATATTTAAGGTCCAGCTCGTGTTGTGCCGAAAAGACCGTGAACCTTTTGTGGGACACGCGGCGCCGTGGTACCATAGCCGAGTTTGTTGTCTTGGTCGGAAACCAAGACGCCTTATGCGCTGATCGGTAACCAGCGCCTGACCAATAAGGAGTCCTACCATGAAGCAGGGTATCCATCCCCAGTATGTCGAGTGCACGGTGACGTGCTCCTGCGGCAACACCTTCAAGACGCACGCTACCGTGTCTGAGATGAAGGTTGAGCTTTGCAACGAGTGCCACCCGTTCTACACCGGCCAGCAGAAGTTCGTCGACACCGGTGGACGCGTCCAGCGCTTCGCCGACAAGTTCGGTGGCGCCGCTGCCGCCCAGCTCAAGAAGGCTGAGGAGGCCAAGGCTGCCAAGGCCGCCAAGGCTGCTGAGGCCGAGGCCGCTCGCAAGGCCGCCGCTGAGGCTAAGGCTGCCGAGAAGGCTAAGCGTGCTGCTAAGTTCGCCGAGGAGGCTGCCAAGCAGGCCGCCGAGGCTCCCGCAGAGGCTCCCGTCGAGGAGGCCGCTGCCGAGGCCGAGACCACCGAGGCTGCTGAGTAAATAGCTCGCCGCGGAATCGCTCGCATTCATGGCATAAGGGCCGTGCATCCATTTGGGTGCGCGGCCCTTTTCTTTTTATTGGTGCAAGCTAACCTGTCCCCGTGGCACCAAATGGCAGAGAGACGGCGTTTGCTCAGATAAAACTTGCCAAAATAAACCTGTCCCATTGTGGCAGGTTGGTCATAGTTATTACGTGGCGGTCGAGGTCGACCGTATAGGCCGCGCCTTGTTTGGCTAAAGTACAATCATCTGTGTTTAACTCGCCCGCAGCTGCACGGCGTGGGCGATGGCCAAAAAGGAAAACCACATGGGATTCATGTCAAAGCTGCTGTCCTTTGGATCCGATAAGGACCTTAAGCGCTACTACAAGATCGTCGACCAGATCAACGGTCTTGAGCCCCAGTTTGAGAAGATGACCGAGGAGGAACTCCGCGGCCAGACCGATAAGTTCCGCGAGCGTTACGCCAACGGCGAGTCGCTCGACGACATGCTCCCCGAGGCTTTTGCCACCGTGCGCGAGGCTTCCAAGCGCATCACGGGCATGCGTCACTTTGACGTACAGCTCATCGGCGCCATGGCGCTGCACGAGGGCCACATCGCCGAGATGAAGACCGGCGAAGGCAAGACGCTCGTCTCCACGCTGGCCGGCTACCTCAACGCTATTGCCGGCAAGGGCGTGCACGTCGTTACTGTCAATGATTACCTTGCCAAGCGCGACTCCGAGTGGATGGGCCGCATCTACAAGTACCTGGGCATGACCGTCGGTCTGCTCCAGAACAACATGCCGCTCGAGCTCAAGCGTCCGGCCTACCAGGCAGACGTCACCTACGGCACCAACTCCGAGTTCGGTTTCGACTATCTGCGCGACAACATGGTCACCCGCCCCGAGCAGCGCGTACAGCGCGGCCACAACTACGCCATCGTCGACGAGGTCGACTCCATCCTGATCGACGAGGCACGTACCCCTCTCATCATCTCGGGCGCCGGCACCAAGTCCGCCAGCACCTACAAGGACTTCGCGCGTGCCGTGCGCGGCCTTGAGTGCGGCGAGGATGTCTCGCACGACATGCTCACCGCCACCGAGGACGTCGAGCCCACGGGCGACTACGTCATGGACGAGGCCAAGCACACTATCGCCGCCACCGAGCGCGGCCTTAAGAAGATTGAGCGCCGCCTGGGTATCGATGACATCTATGCCGATCTCTCCGGTCAGCTGGTCAACCACCTGCAGCAGGCGCTGAAGGCCCAGTACATGTTCCACCGCGACAAGCAGTACGTGGTCACCAACGGCGAGGTCAAGATCGTCGACGAGTTCACCGGCCGCATCATGGAAGGCCGCCGCTACTCCGAGGGCCTGCATCAGGCCATCGAGGCCAAAGAGGGCGTGCTCGTGCGCGAGGAGAACCAGACGCTGGCCACCATCACCTTGCAGAACTACTTCCGTCTGTATGACAAGCTCTCCGGCATGACCGGTACGGCACTCACCGAGGATGCCGAGTTCCGCGAGATCTACAAGCTGCCCGTCGAGGTCATCCCCTCCAACAAACCCGTTCAGCGTGTTGACCACGAGGACCTGGTGTACCGCACCATCCAGGCCAAGTACAACGCCGTTGCCGACGATGTCGAGCAGCGCCATGCCAAGGGTCAACCGGTCCTGGTGGGCACCGTCTCCATCGAGAGCTCCGAGAAGCTGTCTGCCGCCCTTACCAAGCGCGGCATCGCGCACGAGGTCCTCAACGCTAAACATCACGAGCGCGAGGCTCATATCGTTGCCCAGGCCGGACGCTACGGCGCCGTGACCATCGCCACCAACATGGCCGGTCGTGGTACCGACATCCTGCTGGGCGGCAACCCCGACGAGCTGGTGCGCGAGCGCCTTGAGTACGAGGGCCTGACCATGGAGGACGTGACGCCCGAGCAGCTCGAGCAGTTTAACGCCGAGGCCAAGGAGACCTGCAAGGCCGAGCGCGAGCGCGTGCTTGCCGCCGGCGGCCTGACCGTCATCGGCACCGAGCGCCACGAGTCCCGTCGTATCGACAACCAGCTGCGCGGCCGCTCCGGTCGTCAGGGCGATCCGGGCGAGACCCAGTTCTACCTGTCGCTCGAGGACGACCTCATGCGCCTGTTCGGTGGCGACAAGATGGACCGCGTCTCCAAGATGATGGTCACCGCCGACATGGGCGACGATATGCCCATCCAGCACAAGATCATCTCCAAGGCCGTCGAGAGCGCCCAGCACAAGGTCGAGAGCATCAACTTCTCCATGCGCAAGAGCGTCCTTGAGTACGACGACGTCATGAACAAGCAGCGCCAGGTCATCTACGCTGAGCGCAATAAGATTCTGGACGGCAAGGACCTGACCGACCACATCACCGAGGTCATGCACGACACCGTGTACCGCTGCGTGCAGGAGTTCTGCACCAAGGACAGTCACGATGGCGAGCGCGATCTGGAGGGCCTGCGCAAGTGGGTTGTGGAGCTCACCGGCCACATCGATACGCCGAAGTTCCCCGACGAGGATTATGAGGCCCTGGCTGCCGATGTCCTGGCTTACGTAGAGAAGTGCTACAACATGAAGGCCGAGCGCTTGGGCGAGGACCTGATGCGCGAGCTCAACACCCAGGTCATGCTGCGCGTCATCGATACCCGCTGGATGAACTACCTGCAGGAGATGGACTATCTCAAGACCGGAATCGGCCTGCGCGGCTTTGGCCAGCGCGACCCGCTGGTCGAGTACAAGACCGAGGCCTACGGCGCGTTCCAGATGCTCGTCGACACCATGTACGAGGATTACCTGCGCACGGTTCTGCGCATCGAGATCAAGGCTGCCCCGCGTGCCGTGGAGCACAAGGAGGAAGCTGCGCTCGAGGGTGCGCACTTCTCCGGTCCTGCCGAGGTCGATGGCGACAACGGCGATTCGGTGCTGCGCAAGCAGGCGCAGGTGCAGGCCCGCACGGCTGTCCAGGGTGGTCCGGCTGCCGTCAACAACGGTGGCAAGGTGACAACCTATCGCAAGTCCGAGAGCGACGATCCGTACGTCAACGTGGGCCGCAACGACCCGTGCCCCTGCGGTAGCGGCAAGAAGTTTAAGTACTGCCACGGCAGGAATCGTTAATGGCTGAGGCTTTAGAGGTAACACCCGCCGAGCTGGACGCGTTTGCGGACCGGCTCGGTGAGGTCGAGTCGTATCTCCACTTGGACGAAAAGCGCACGCGCGTGACCGAGCTCGAGGCCAAAAGCGTGGCCCCCGGCTTTTGGGATGACGCCGACGCCGCCCGTGCCGCCATGGAGGAAATCGCGCGCACCAAGGAAGATATCGCTGCCGTGGACAACGCGCGCGGCGAGCTTTCCGATGCCCGCGCCGCGCTGGAGCTTGCCGAGGAGATGGGGGATGACCCCGACGCCGCCGCCCTTCGCGAGGAGGCTACAGCCACGGCTGAGCGGCTGGCCCGTTCCATCGATGAGCTTGAGCTTTCGAGCTGGTTTACCGGTGAGTTCGATCACGGCGATGCCATTGTGACCATCAAGCCCGGACAGGGTGGTCTGGAGGCCCAGGACTGGACCTTCATGCTCTTTAAGATGTACATGAAGTACTGCCAGCGTCGCGGCTGGAAGGTCACGATTAACGACTGCCCCGCTGCTGAGGTCATCGGCATCGACCGCGCGACCTTTACCGTCGAGGGCAAGGATGCATTTGGCATGCTGCGCGCCGAGGCCGGCGTCCACCGCTTGGTGCGCATTAGCCCCACCGACGACAAGAAGCGCCGCCAGACCACGTTTGCCGGCGTCGAGGTCATCCCCGTGCTACCCGATGATATCGATATCGAGATCAGTCCCGATGACATTCGCGTGGACGTGTACCATGCAAGCGGCCCGGGCGGTCAGGGCGTGAACACCACCGACTCCGCCGTGCGCGTGACGCATTTCCCCAGCGGCATTGTGGTCACCTGCCAAAACGAGCGCAGCCAGATCCAGAACAAGGCCGCGTGCATGCAGATCCTCAAGGCTCGCCTGTACGAGATTGAGCTCGAGAAGCGCGCCGAGGCCCTGGATGAGATTCGCGGACCCAAAACCACGATTGGTTTTGGCAACCAGATCCGCAGCTACGTGCTCTACCCGTATCAGATGGTTAAGGACCTACGCACGGGCGTTGAGACCAGCAACGTCGAGGCAGTTCTTGACGATGGCGACCTGGACCCGTTTGTTATTGGCTACCATCGCTGGGCCACTGGCAACGCTGACGCAGAGATCCCATCTGCATAAACCGCCCGGTTTATGTGGAAATGGATAAAACCCTCCGAGCAGGGTGGTTTTGTATCCAAAGCAAACCCTGCGCAGGGGTGGTTTTTGTTCGGCGAATCGGTAGAATCGAATACAGCAAGAAGTTCGAAGCGCATCCGTTTGGGTGCGCTTTTTTGAGGGAGGTAGCATGGCATATCGTCTGGACATCAAGCGCATTCTATCGATGAACTTCTTTCACGACCTGCCCCAGATTATGTTGGGGTGCGCTCTGGCCGCTATTGCGACCGACCTGTTTTTGATTCCCAACGGCCTTGCTGCCGGTGGCGTTACGGGCCTTGCCACCATTATCCAGGCGGTCGGCGCATCGCGCGGCATATCGCTTCCCGTTGGTATTCAGACGATCGTGATGAACGCCTTGCTGTTACTGGTCGTTATGCGCGAGGGCGGCATGTTCTACGTGGTGCAGACCGCGACGGGCTTTGTGCTGCTGGGCTTCTTTACCGATCTGTTCGCCCCGTTTGTAGCACCTCTGGCGGATGCGGACCTGATGCTCCCTGCCATGTGGGGCGGCATTATTACAGGCATCGGTTACGGCATGGTGCTGCGCGCCGGCGCCAACACCGGCGGCTCGGACACGATTGGCCAAATCATCTCGCGTAATACCTCGCTGCCCGTGGGTTCGACCGTCATGGCGATCGATGTTGCCGTATGCGCGCTGTCGGCTCCGGTCTTTTCAATCGAAAATGCACTATATGCAGGCCTTTCGATGGTCATTAGCGGCTACGTGATCGATGCCGTGGTCGATGGTGGCAACAAACGCCGTATGGTACTCATCATCTCGGACAAGTTCCCTGATATCGCTGCCGATATCATGTATGGCCTGGGTCGTGGTTGTACCAAGTTTAAGGCGACTGGCATGTATTCGGGTGCCGAGAAGCCGGTGATCATGGTCATCGTGAACCGTCGAGAGCTCAATACCCTCAAGACGATCGTGCGCGAGCGCGATCCTCACGCCATTGTGACGGTCGCCGACGTTACGGAAGCTTTCGGCGAGGGATTCAAGGACATTAGCGCGTAGGGCCGACCGCGTCCCATCCAAAAGACGTTCACATTGATAAACCGTTTCATCAGCGGTTCTGCCTGCTAAATTGTTCAAATAATGATAAAAACTCTGGTAAAGCCATCAGTTTCCAGCATAATGAATGACGTACGTGCATTGCGGCTGTGTTGGGATTACCTTCGGTGCCGTGCGCATTTTGTCTAATGAGGATGAAAGGAAGGCACAATGAGCGACGAAGAGCTCAAAAAGGTTGCCAACGAGGTAAGGAAGGGCATCGTCACCGGCGTGCACGCTGCCAAGTCCGGCCATCCGGGCGGTTCGCTCGGCGCTGCCGACATCATGACCTATCTGTACTTTGAGGAAATGAACGTCGACCCGGCCCATCCCCGCAAGGCCGATCGCGATCGCTTTGTGCTTTCCAAGGGCCACTGTGCACCTGGTCTGTACGCTGTGCTCGCCGAGCGTGGGTTCTTCCCCAAGGAGGATCTTGAGACGCTGCGCCACATCGGCAGCCACCTGCAGGGTCATCCCAACATGAACGACACTCCGGGCGTTGACATGTCCACCGGTTCGCTCGGCCAGGGCATCTCCGCCGCCGTGGGCATGGCCGTTGCCGCCAAGCACTGGGGCGATACTTATCGCACGTACGCCCTGCTGGGCGACGGCGAGAGCGAGGAGGGCCAGGTCTGGGAGGCCGCCATGTTTGCCGGCAACCAGCAGCTCGACAACCTCTGTGTGATCGTCGACCACAACGGCCTGCAGATCGACGGTCCCGTCGAGGAGGTCAACGACCCCATGCCGCTCGCCGACAAGTTCCGCGCCTTTAAGTTCCACGTGGTGGAGCTTGCCGACGGCAACGATTTCGATCAGATCCGCGCCGCCTTTGCCGAGGCTCGCGCTACCAAGGGCCAGCCGACCGCCATTATCGCCGAGACCCTGAAAGGCAAGGGCGTGTCCTTTATGGAGAACCAGGTTGGTTGGCACGGCAAGGCCCCCAATGATGAACAGTTTGAGCAGGCCATGGCAGAGCTCACGGCCGCCGGAGAGGAGCTCTAGGATGGCAGACGTCAAGAAAATCGCCACGCGTGTAAGCTACGGCGAGGCCCTCGTCGAGCTCGCCAACGAGCACGATGACTTTGTGGTCCTCGACGCCGACCTGGCCGCCGCCACGCAGACCGGTAAGTTTAAGGCCGTCTGCCCCGACCGTTTCTTCGATGTGGGTATCGCCGAGAGCAACCTGATGGGTGTTGCCGCCGGTATCGCAACCACCGGTCGCGTTGCCTTCGCGAGCACCTTTGCCATGTTCGCCGCCGGCCGCGCCTTTGAGCAGGTCCGTAACTCCATCGGCTACCCGCACCTCAACGTTAAGATCGGTGCCACGCACGCCGGTATCTCGGTGGGCGAGGACGGTGCCACACACCAGTGCTGCGAGGATATCGCCCTGATGCGCGTTATCCCCGGCATGACTGTGATCGTTCCTGCCGACGACGTCGAGGCCCGCGCCGTGACGCGCGCCGCCTATGAGTGCGACGGTCCGGTGTACATGCGCTTCGCCCGTTTGGCCTCGCCGGTTATCAACGACCCCGAGACCTACAAGTTCGAGTTGGGTAAGGGCATTGTCATGCGCGAGGGCGCCGACGTCACCATCATCGCCTGCGGCCTGATGGTCGGCGAGGCTCTCGAGGCCGCCGGACAGCTCGCTGCCGAGGGCATCGACGCCGAGGTCATCAACATGCACACCATCAAGCCCATCGACGCCGACCTGATCGTCAAGAGCGCCACCAAGACCGGCCACGTCGTGACCGTCGAGGAGCACTCTGTGATCGGTGGCCTGGGCAGCGCCGTTGCCGACGTCCTGTGCGAGCAGTGCCCGACACCGCTCAAGAAGATCGGCGTCAACGACACCTTCGGTGAGTCTGGCCCGGGTGCCGAGCTCCTGCACAAGTACGGCCTGGACGCCGCCAACATCGTGGCGACCACCAAGGAGTTCTTGGCATAAGGCAAGACGAGGCAAAACATCGCTTCGACAACCGCAAACAAGCCAGAACAGGGGCGTCCTCAAAGAGGGCGCCCCTGTTTATGCTGAATTTAAATTAGAGTCCTGCCAAGCAAAGTTCCCATGGGGAAACGGGCCCATCCCAACAAAGTGCAATTCAGACCCTTCCAACTTTGTATGCGCAGCATCTCAAGTTGGTGCGTCGGCCCCATAGTAGCCGCAGGCCGGGCGCAGGGTTACCTCCCAAATCTTTCCGCAGCGCAGGCCGGCGTTTGTCCGCAGCTCCGCAGGAGCAGGACAAATGCCGGCCATGCGCGAGGACGATTTGGGAGGTAACCCTGCGCCCGGCCGGTGAGACCCAAACCCCGCCATGCTTCTTATGTGCAGCAAAGCTAATGCTGCTAAAATACAAAGCGCTCATGTAGTTTAAACGCACGACGATAAGGAGCACCAGTGGGTAACCACTTCCGTACCTCCGGTGCGGGCGATGATGCCCCCAAGACGCAGACAGGCGTCCAGGGCAGCCGTTTCGCCACTCCGGATTCAGAGGGCCAGCCTGTTGCTCAGGCCCCCGCTCAGCCGGCAGATCAGGCACAGCCGGCATCCGATCCCTTTGCCTACAATCCCACCAGCGATGTCGCGCTTTCCGGCACGGCGGGTTTTGAGCCCGTTCAGGCCGTGACCGCTCGCGTGGAGCAGCCTCAGGCTGGCGCCGCCACGCCGCAGCCTACCATGGCCGGCATTCCCGACCCCATGGCCCCTGCGACGCCGGTTCCTCAGCCTGCGCAGTCTGGCCTCTTTGCCGCTATTCCCGATCCCACGCAGCCTGCTGCCCCGGTGGTCGAGAGCGATCAGGCAGCCGAGGTCGCAAGCCTCGATAGCGCGCTCAACAACCCCGATTTTACGTCGGTGTTTGCGCCCATCGATCCGCAGGCCAGCCGCAAGAAGATGGCCAAGCAGGCCGGTGTCGAGCCCGTCATCCTTATGGAGCATGTCACCAAGATCTATCCGGCACAGCCCAACAAGCCTGCACTCGACGACATCAACATCGAGATCTATCCGGGCGAGTTCGTCTTCCTGGTCGGTCATTCCGGCTCGGGTAAGACCACGCTGCTGTCGACGCTCAACCGCGACGTCAAGCCGACGAGCGGCCGCATTTTGGTTGCCGGTCAGGACCTCATGAAGATCAAGAACCGCAAGGTTCCGTTCCTGCGCCGCCAGATTGGCGCCGTGTTCCAGGACTTTAAGCTTCTGCCGCAAAAGACCGCCTACGAAAACGTGGCGTTTGCCCTGCAGTGCATCGGCAAGCCCAGGGGCGTCATTCGCAGCCAGGTGCCCGAGGTGCTGCGTCTGGTCGGTCTGGCCGATCAGATGGACTCGCTGCCCGACCAGCTTTCCGGTGGCGAGCAGCAGCGCGTTGCCGTCGCCCGCGCTATGGTCAACCGTCCGCCGCTGCTGATCTGCGACGAGCCCACGGGTAACCTCGACCCGGCGATCTCGCTGGGCATCATGAAGCTGCTCGAGCGCATTAACCGCACCGGCACCACCGTGATCGTCGCCACGCACGACCGCGAGATGGTCGATAGCATGCACCGTCGCGTGATCGCCCTCGAGGGCGGCCACGTTATCCGCGACCAGGAGAGGGGAGGCTACGGCAACTATGGCACCAACTAACGTGGGCTACTCCTTCAAAGAGGCAATCAGCCACTTCTTCCGTAACTGGACTACCTCGCTCGGCGCCGTCATCACGATCTTCCTTTCGCTGTTTATCATCGGCCTGTTCATCATGGGCTCCGCGATGCTGAACTCCGTGATCGGCACCGTCGAGGATCAGGTTGTCATCAACGCGTTCATTAGCGATGACGCCGATCAGGCCGATGTTCAGGCTTTTGAGGCCGAGCTTAAGACGTGGAATAACGTCAAGTCCGTGACCTATAAGGACAAGGACGACGCGCTGGCCGAGTATACGAGCAAGATGTCGGGCAACGCCGACGCCACCATGAGCGCGCTCGATGGCCAGAACCCGCTGCCGGCTTCGTTTGCAATTGAGATGGACGATCCGTCCAAGGTCGAGAGCACGGCAGAGAAGCTCAAGAAGAACGCCGACTTCCAGAAGATCGCGGATGACGGCGACGTCAACGCGAGCGTGCTGTACGGCCAGGAGGAAGTGAGCCGCCTGTTCCAGGTGACCAACTACATCCGCATCGCCGCCGTGGTGCTCGTTGGCCTTCTGACCTTTATCGCATTCATCTTCATCAACAACACGATTCGCCTGTCCATCACGGCGCGTCGTCGTGAGATTGCGATTATGCGTCTGGTCGGCGCCAGCAACGGCTTCATTCGCGGCCCGTTTATCACCGAGGGCGTACTGCAGGCCATTTTGGGCTCGCTGCTTTCCATCGGCGTTCTGGAGCTGCTGCGCAATCTGATGATTCCGCGTTTGCAGGAGAGCATCGGCTGGATGTCGTTTGCCCTGCCGATGCAGTACTACCTGGTGACCTATGCTGCGCTGATTCTGGTCGGTGTGATTATCGGTCTCTTTGGTTCTGCCATAGCCATGCGCCGCTACCTGCGCGTGTAGGCATGCCTGGAATTCATCCCTTCCAACGGGTCGTCTCTTATGGGGCGGCCCGTTTTTTGATCCCAAGGGAACGGCAGGAAAGCGAATCATTTGGGTAGACTCTTTGGAGTTCGTCATCGATAGCAAGGAGGCGCCATGGGGCGCAATAACAAGCATAAGCGCGGTGCCCGCAATAAGCGTGGGCCGGTGCGCAGCGAACGCCGTCCGAGCCTGACCGGGCGCGTGCAGCTCCATGAGCATGGCGCCTATGTCATAACCGAGAGCGGCGACTACAAGGTTATGGGCCGCGGTAAGCGCGAGATCATGGATGGCGATACCGTTGCCGTGAGCATTAAGAACAGCCCGCACGGTGAGCGGCGCGCCGTGATCGAAGGCGTGGTTGAGCGCGCAGCCATAAGCGTGGTGGGTACGTACCAGACCGCTGGTCCGCTCGGTGTGATCGAGCCGCTCGATTCGCGCCTGAAGGCCGACTTCTTCATTCTGCCCGAGGATACCTCGGCGGATCGTCTGGGCGTCCACCCGGGTGATGCCGTTGTCGCGCGCATTTTGACCTACCCGACGCGCCTGGAATCGGGCACCGTGACGATCGAACGCCGCTTTGGCGGAGATGACGCGCCCGATTTGGGCGTTCAATACGTGATGGCGCGTTACGGCTATACCGATAGCTATCCCGAGGCCGCGCTGGACGAGGCCGAGGGGCTTTCGCTCGATGTGTCCGCGGCGCTTAAGGACCCGCTCCGCCGCGATCTGCGCGACCGCTTTGTCATCACGATCGACCCGGTCGACGCGCGCGACTTTGACGATGCCATTTCGCTTGAGCGCACGCCCGAGGGTGGCTACAAGCTGGGTGTGCATATCGCTGACGTTTCTCACTATGTGGCTTGGGACGGGCATATCGATCTTGAGGCTCGCCATCGTACGACATCGGTGTATCTGGCCGATCGCGTGCTTCCCATGCTGCCCGAACGCCTGTCCTGTGACCTGTGTTCGCTTCGCCCTGACGAGGACCGTCTTGCGTTTACCGTTGACATTGAACTCGATGCGCAGGGTCGCGTGCGGCATTACGATCCGTACCCCAGCGTGATTCGCTCGCGTGTGCGTATGGACTATGACAGCGCCGAGGCGCTGCTGGTGCGTGCCGGCGCGGTGGAGTATGGGGTGCTGGAGGGTGCGGCCGAGGATGTTGCGGCTGCTGAGGCCTCGCGCGAGGAGGCGCTTGAGCGCGGTCTTGCGTGCGAGGAAACTGCTCGCGGCTATAACGTCGACCTCGGCGATTTCCTTGTCGCCGCCAACGAACTCGCCGAACTTCGCCGTCGTATTCGTCGTGCCCGCGGCTCAGTCGATTTTGACACGGCCGAGATTCGCGCTCTATTGGATGAGGATGGAGTACCCGTGCAGATTGTGGCGCGCGAGCGTTCGTGTGCCACGTCGCTTATCGAGGAAGCCATGCTACTCGCCAACGAGTGCGTTGCAGAGTGGCTGGCAGACCGTGATATCGAGGCCTGCTATCGCGTGCATGAGGATCCGAGCCCCGATAGCCTGCACGGTGCCGCCGTTGCGCTGGCGCAGCTGGGCATCATCGACGATCGCCGTGCTGCCGGTATCGCCCTGGGGAGTCCCGATGAGCTACAGGCTGCAGTTGATGCTGCCGCCGGTACGGCCAGCGCACCGCTCGTCAACACGCTGCTTCTGCGCAGCATGCAGCGCGCACTGTACAAGCCGCGCAACGAGGGCCACTTTGCGCTCGCCGCGCCGTGCTACTGTCACTTTACGAGTCCCATCCGTCGCTACCCCGATCTGGTGGTGCACCGCGTGCTCAAACTGCAGTTGGCCTATGAGCAGCTCGGCGGCAAGGACGCCCTGGTCCGTACGCCGCGGCTGATCGGCAAGGGGCGCGAGTCGCTGCCGCGCATTCTGCCGCAGATCTGCCGCGCATGCAGCGATGCCGAGCGCGCGGCAGATGCCGCTAGCCATGCGACGCAAAAGATCAAGATTGCCCAGTACTATGAGGATCGCCTGGGCGAGCGCTATGCCGGAACCGTCTCGTGGGTTAGCAGCATGGGCCTCTTTGTGCGCTTGGACCTGACGCAGGTCGAAGGCTTGGTTTCGATCAAGAGCCTGGGCAACGAGTGGTTCGAGTTCGACGAGGATGCGCTTACGCTGACGGGCGCCGACACGGGGACTCGCTATGAACTGGGCCAGCGCGTGATTATCGAGGTCTCGCGCGTCAATACCACGCGTGGGCACTTGGACTTTAAGCTTATCCATTAGCCAAATCTCGACTCACGGCGGGAGAGCGGAGGGCGGTCTTTCGGGGCCGCCCTCCGCATTTGGATCATGGCTACCTTGTCGTCTGCTCGGCCGCCCGCTTACCTGCTATTCGAGAGGTAAAACCTACCAAAATAAACCTGTCCCTTTTTGGCAGGTTTACAAGAAAGCGGGGATGAGATGGCGACGGTGTATGGTTATGCGCGGGTGAGTTCGCGCGATCAGAATCTTAATCGGCAGCTGGATGCGCTGGGCGCCTATGGCGTGGGCTCGGCGAATATTTATGCCGACCATGCGAGCGGCAAGGACTTCGATCGCCCGAGGTATCGCGAGCTGCTGCACGTCCTGGGAGACGGGGACGTGCTGGTGGTGCTTTCTATCGACCGACTTGGCCGTAATTACTCTGAGATTCTTGAGGAATGGCGACGCATTACCAAGGAGCTCGGGGTTGCCATTGTGGTGTTGGACATGCCATTGCTTGACACGCGCGTCAGGGCCAGCGGCGCGCCGGATGTGACCAACACCCTGATTGCCGATATTGTGCTGCAACTGCTGAGTTACGTGGCGCAGATGGAGCGCGAGAATATCCATCGCCGCCAAGCGGAGGGAATTGCAGCGGCGCGGGCGCGAGGGGTCCGTTTCGGTCGACCTCGCAAGCCGTGCCCTCCTCAGTTTGAGCTGGTGCGCGATAGCTATGAGGCGGGCGATATTACCCGCAGCCAGGCAGCAAAGTGCCTGGGCGTGTGCGTGGGGACGTTCGATCGCTGGATGCGCGAGGCGGGGTAGGGGTTTGCGTCGCTTTGTCGCTTCCTGTTGCGATTCAAATTTTGATACGGTGACGATGTCATTTGGGGCTACACTCGCTGATATTCAAAAAAGGAGGTAGGCCCTTGGCGCGCGTAAAACAAATAATCGGATGGACCGCGATCATTCTGTTCGCTGCAACGCTGGCGGGCATCTGGGTGCTGACGGAGCAAAATGCGGTGGAGACGTCGTTGCTGAGCGAGTCCACCGCGCGCGTGGTGGAGGGTCAGGCTACGGGCGTTCAGGCTGCCGATGCCACGGGTGAAGCTCAGACCGAGAACGGGATGATCGGGGGCATCGATTCGGCTGCCTCGAATGTCCGGTCTGGCCGACTTGCTTCCATTCGCATGTGGGTGGGCACGAACGTCCGTCGCGTTGCCCATACCGTAGAGTTTTTCTTCGTCGGATTGTTCGCCTCGGTGGCCGTGGTTTGCTTTTCCAGGCGTCCGTGGAGCGTATGCTCCCGTTGCGTGCCCGTGTTGCTCTTTTGCGCCGTCTGCTCCGTTGGCGATCAGGTACATAAGATCTTTGTTCCCGGCAGGCATTTCGACGTTATCGATTTAGGATTCGATGCTGCGGGCTATGTTACCGCGATGCTGTTGGTATTGCTGGCAGCGGTGTTGGTGCGCCATGCGACTCGGCCGATCGGCGCCCATGCGAGGCGCTAGCCGGTAACAAGCCCGTTTTTGATAATGCGACCTTGTTGAATTATTTTGTGTCGCGCGTATTTCCGAGCGGTCGGATTTGAGGGGCGAGCGGTAGAACGCTCGCCCTTTGTGCGCCACGATGCGGCACAATGTACCGTAAAAGCTGTTTATATCCGGTACGAATCGTTCGTTGGTCTTTAATTCTTCTCAACGGAGGTGTTTGAGATGGCAAACGGATTGCTTTTGCGGCTTCGCGAGCGTGAGCTCAGCGCGAGCCCGGCGGAACGCAATGTCATCGCATATGTAAGCGCTCATCCGCACGAGGTGGTCGGGCTGTCCGTCCGCGGTCTTGCCGATGCCACGTTCTCCTCGCCTTCGAGCATTTTGCGCTTTTGCAAGCGTTTGGGTTTTGCGGGCTACAAGGAGTTCCAGCGCGAACTGATTGCCGAGCTGGCGCTCTTAGGTGACAAGAAAGACGTAGCCCTCGAGGACATCTCCATGGATGACAGCGTCGAACGTATCGTGGGGAAGGTGATGAAAAGCAACGTGCGCACGATCGAAGCGACGGCGCGAACGCTCGATTACACCGTCTTGGAGCGATGTGCGGCCTATCTTAAGCGGGCACGCGCGGTCAATCTGTTCGGTATCGGTGCCTCTCGTTTGGTCGCGCACGATCTGGCGCAAAAGCTCATGCGTGTCGACAAGGAGTGCCATCTGTACGACGACTGGCATGATCAGCTCTTGTGTGCCAAGAACATGCATGAGGGCGATATGGCAATCGCCTTTAGCTACTCGGGCTTGACGCAAGAGGTGCTGGACTGCACCGCCGAGGCTCAACGTCACAACTGTCCCGTTGTGGCCGTTACCAAAGTAGATGGATCATCCAAGCTTGCCACCGTGGCCGATGCCGTGCTCGGCGTCGCTGCGAGTGAACCCTTGGTCCGCAGCGGTGCCATGGCTTCGCGTATGGCCCAGCTTATGGTTGTCGATGCCCTGTACGCTGCTTACGTTGCCAGCGACTACGAACGGGCGACGCATGTCATTAAGCAAAACTACATCGAGAAACAGGAAAGATGAGGTGAATGAAATGCTCGATTTAACAAAATTCACGACCGAACAGCGTAATCAAAGTTCAATGGACCTCGATACGATGACATCGCTGCAAATCGTCACGACGATGAATGATGAGGATCTTCGTGCCGTCCAGTCGGTCACGAAGGTGTTGCCCCAGGTTGCCACAGCAATCGACTGGGCTGCTGAGGCACTCGAGCGCGGCGGGCGCGTCTTTTACATGGGTGCAGGCACCAGCGGTCGTCTGGGTGTACTCGACGCTTCGGAGTGTCCGCCCACGTTTGGCGTGTCACCCGATCTGATTGTCGGGCTCATTGCCGGAGGCGAGACGGCGTTTATCAAGGCTGTCGAAGGTGCCGAAGACAGCGAGGAGCTTGGCGCGAGCGACCTGCGGGGGCGTGGACTCTCGGACAAGGATCTTGTCGTTGGCCTGGCGGCAAGCGGTCGTACTCCCTATGTGGTGGGCGGCCTTGTGTACGCCAAGGCAACTGGGTGCAAGACCATTGCAATTGCCTGCAACCAAGGGTCGAAGATCGGGAAGAGCGCAGATCTTGCCATTGAACCCGTGCCCGGTCCCGAGGTACTGACCGGCTCAACGAGGCTCAAGGCGGGAACGGTTCAAAAGCTCATTCTCAACATGATTTCGACCGGTGCCATGGTCAAGATCGGCAAGGTATACCAAAACCTGATGGTCGATGTGCAGCAGACGAACGAGAAGTTGGTGGTGCGCGGCCAGAACATCGTGATGGAGGCGACCGGCTGCACGCGCGAGTGCGCTATTCAGGCGCTTGCAGATGCCGGCGGCCACGTAAAAACCGCTATTGTCTCGGTACTGCTGGACTGCGATGCCGAGCAGGCTGCGGTAGCTCTTGAGCGAGCGCGAGGCCATGTCCGTGCTGCGGTGAGTGGCCATGAGAAGAGCGATGCCGATGCCCAATAGGTGCGCGGCGTGAGCTGATATGACATCCAGACGAGATACCCAATACAAGGAGGAGTTATGACGAACAAAGAGCTGGCTCAAAAGCTGCTGGACCTTTTGGGCGGTAAAGACAACGTGCTGGCAAACGCGGCGTGCATGACGCGCCTGCGCGTGACCGTCAAAGACACGGGCAGCGTCGACGCGGAGGGCATTAAGGCACTCGACGGCGTGATGGGCCTGGTCGAGGACGACACGATGCAGATCGTGCTGGGTCCGGGCAAGGTGAATAAGGTGCTCGAGGAGTTCTCCAAGCTCACCGGCCTTGCGAAAGGCGTTGCCGACGAGAGCGTGGTTGACGCTGCGGCCACAAACAAGGCCGCGCAGAAGGCAAAGTACGAGTCCAAGCCGGTTCAGGCCTTCCTCAAGAAGATTTCCAATGTCTTCGTTGCCCTGCTTCCCGGCATCATTGCGGCTGGCCTCATCAACGGTATCTGCAACGTCATTAACGTCTCGACGGCAGGCGCGCTTGCAGGCGAGTGGTGGTACCAGGGCATTCGTTCCATGGGCTGGGCCCTGTTTGCCTATCTGCCCATCTTGGTGGGCTATAACGCGGCACGTGAGTTTGGCGGCTCCGCTGCGCTGGGCGGCATCGCCGGCATGATGTGTATCGCTAACAGTGCCATGCCCCTGCTTGCGCCTGGCGCGGCCGATCCTGCCACTGCCATTCTGCTGCCGCTCACCAATGCGCAGTACAACCCCGCAGCGGGCGGCATGATTGCGGCTCTTATCGCTGGCGCATTTTTTGCCTGGATGGAGCGTCAGATTCGCAAGGTTATGCCCAACGCACTCGATACATTCTTGTCCCCGCTGCTGGTGCTCATCATCGGCGCCTTTGCTCTGATGCTCGTCATCCAGCCGGTTGGCGCATGGCTGACGACTGCCATCTTTAGCGTTTTGACCTTTATCTTCGAGAAGCTGGGCGTCCTGGGCGGCTATATCCTGTCGGCAGGCTTCTTGCCGCTGGTTTCCGTCGGCCTGCATCAGGCGCTCACGCCGATCCACGCTATGCTCAACGATCCCGACGGCGCTACCAAGGGCATCAATTACCTGCTCCCCATCCTTATGATGGCTGGCGGCGGCCAGGTCGGTGCCGGTTTGGCACTGTACTTTAAGACCAAGAACGCCAAGCTCAAGAAGTACGTCGCAGAGTCCATTCCCGTTGGAATCCTCGGTGTGGGCGAGCCTCTGATGTATGCCGTTACGCTGCCGCTCGTTCGTCCGTTTGTAACGGCCTGCCTGGGTGCCGGATTTGGCGGCGCGCTCGCGGCGCTGCTTCACATCGGCACGGTTTCTCAGGGCGTTTCCGGTCTGTTTGGCCTGCTGATCGTCGTTCCTGGTCAGCAGCTCGGCTACGTTGCCGCTATGCTGCTTGCCTATGCCGCCGGCTTTGTCCTGACGTGGTTCTTTGGCGTCGACGAGCAGAAGATCAACGAGTTCTTTGGCGAGTAGTTTGATATCGCGAGCCGTGTTGCTCAGGGCTCGCGGCGCGCGGCAGATTTCTTGATGCTATGGTTGTGCCGGCGGGGCTAACTGCTCCGCCGGCCTTTTTTAAAGGAGTGTTGAAGCGTGAAAACGGGTATTTCGATTTATCCTTCCAACCCTCTGCAGGATATTGAGCGGACGATTGAACACGGTGCCGCGGCGGGTGCGCGCTATGCGTTCACCTCGCTGCATATTCCCGAGGATGGGGGAGCGGCGTATACCGATAAGGTCCGTCATGTGCTGTCGCTGCTTTCCGCCCGCGGCATTGCGCTCATTGCCGATGTGGGGCCGCGCACGTGCGATTTGCTCGGGCTTGAGCGCATCGAGGACCTGCGCGATCTGGGGTTGGAATACCTTCGTTTGGACTATGGCTTTAGCGCCCGGCGGGTCGCGGAGCTGTCCGGTGTATTTCGCATTGTGGTCAATGCATCGACGGTGAGTTCTGATGAAATCGCATCGTGGCGTGAGGCCGGTGCCGATGTGACTCGTTTTGCCGCCTGCCACAATTTTTACCCCAAGCCTTATACCGGTTTAGCTCTGGAGGACATTGCTCGGGTGAATCTTCGTCTTGCGGCGCTTGGATTCGAAATCATGGCTTTTGTGCCGGGCGATGCCAACGTTCGCGGGCCGGTATTCGAGGGACTGCCGACGGTCGAGACGCAGCGCGGTCGCGCGTCAAAGGTTGCCCTCAATATGCTTGAGCTTGCACATGGCGCCGATTGCGACATTGTGTTGGTCGGCGACCCCGATCTTTCCGATGCGGGCTGGGCGCAGTTTGCTCAAGTTTCCGCCGGATACGTGGACCTGCAATGCGAGCTTGAGCCCGGTTATGCCTATGTGCGCGGGCAGATTCATCACGACCGGCCCGACTCGAGTGTCCTCATCTTTAGGTCTCAGGAGTCACGTACGACGCATAAGCCGGATTCCGTGCCGACGGATGCCGGAGCCGGCCTGCCGCGAAAGGCGGGGTCGATCGCTGTGAGCAATAGCGGATATGGGCGCTACGAAGGCGAGCTTGAGATTGCGCGGGTCGATCTTCCCGGTGACGAGCGCATGAACGTTGCGGGCCATATCACGCCCGAGGCAATGGAGCTGCTGCCGTTCATCAAACGCGGATTCGGGGTACGGTTCGTTTAGCGTGTGACCCGTGGGCTACAATTGGCCCATCATACGAAGGCGCCTCGTGTGGCGTGTGCCCGCGTTGGCCGATCTATATTCGGAGGATTCCCATGACCGTACTGTTTGTTGAATATCCCAAGTGCTCGACCTGTAAGAAGGCCAAGGCATGGCTGGACGAACACGGGGTAGAGTATATCGACCGCGATATCGTTTTGGACAATCCCACGGCTGATGAGCTTGCGACCTGGATTGCTCGTTCGGGACTGCCGGTGCGGCGCTTCTTTAATTCGTCGGGCATGAAATATCGAGAGCTGGGCCTGAAGGCGCGTCTAGATGCGGGCATGACGGATCGGGAGTGCTACGAGCTGCTGGCGACCGACGGCATGCTGGTCAAGCGTCCGCTGTTGGTGGGCGACGACTTTGCGATTCCCGGCTTTAGGGAAGCAGCTTGGACCGAGGCGCTGCTGTAGCGGCTGCGGAAAGTGCGACCCGTTTTGAGCGCTCGGGGTGGGACGTGTTTTCCATCGGAGGGCTCGCTCGGCTCAATCCTTGAGCTGTGCCCATTCGTGCGGACCGTAGACCTTTACGTGCTTGTTGGGCTTGCCGCTCCAGTACTCCTCGTCCATAAAGGGCAGATATGCCTGAACACCGGGGCAGATAAAGGGAATCCGCTGCTGTTGCAGTCGCTCGCGTTGGCGCTGCTCCAGGTGCGCCTCGGATATGACAGTCGGCATACCGGACAGCTCGACGAGGCTTGCCTGGATTCGCTTAAGGTCGGGGAGTCCCGCGTGCCATGACATCCGCATGATCAAAAAGGATGCACGGCGGTATTTTGCCTGCATCACCGTGATGGCGGGGCGCAGGGTGGGATGGATTTTGTCCCGTTCGGGCCAAAGGTCAGCAGTGATCTCGAGGCCCAGGGTCTCCCATAGGTAATCAAGCTCTTCGTCCATGGCGCCTCGATATCTACGTGATCATTGATACTTCGATTGTGTTGCCTGGTGCTATCGTTTTCGCGGTAGAATCTGCCAACGGTTGACGGCTACCGCTCGCGGCGTTTTGCCCTTCGTGTGCAGCGGTCGACTTCACAGGTCCTTCACGTGTCGGCCGTATTTGACTGAATTTCAAAAAAGTCAAAATTAGGGCTTGCGTCACGGCGGGACTTCCCGTATATTTCTTTCTTGCGCAAAGGCACAGCCGAGCGCAGCGATGCAGTCATTGGGATGTCGTCTAATGGCAGGACAGCGGATTCTGGTTCCGTCAATGGGGGTTCGACTCCCTCCATCCCAGCCATTGCATTTGCTACATATGGCCCGTTCGTCTAGCGGTTTAGGACGCCGCCCTCTCAAGGCGGAGATCACCAGTTCGAATCTGGTACGGGCTACCAAAATTGAACGCCCGGGCCTCGTAAGAGACCCGGGTTTTGTGTATTGACCGATATTTAAGGCGCGCGTTGAGTCTGCCGCCCGGACCGAGGAGTTGTCATGGACCTGCCTATCAGCTTGGAAGACATCACGTATGCCGAGAACTATCTGGCGCAGGGCGACCTGGCTACGGCGACGCCGCTGCTTGAGCGTCTGGTGGAGCTCGCCGAGGAGTATATCGACGCTGAGTGCAAGACGGAGGAGAAGCGCCAGTACTTTAGCTTCGACAGCAAGTTTGAGCGCCTGGCCTATCGCCGCGTGGAGAAGGATCCGCGCGAGCTGGTGCAGGTCGAGGTTCCCTTTGACCGCCTGTACTCCGACATGGCGTTTGCCTACATTCGCCAGCAGGATTATGTGAGTGCTCGGAATGCCCTGATGCAGGCCGTGCGTTGGGATCCCATGAACTGCAACTATCGCTTGGACTTGGCCGAGCTGTTCCGCGCGCTCGAGGACAAGCAGGAGTGGGCATCGCTCTCGTTCTCGGTGCTGGAGCGCGCGAGCGACGGTAAGTGCGCCGCACGTGCCTACACCAACTTGGGTCAGTACTTCTTGGAGCCCGAGACCGAGAACATTTCGGCAGCCGTGGGCTGCGCGCGTCTGGCGCTGCGCCTGGCGCCCAATGATGCGCATACGACGCGCCTGCTCAACAAGATCCATACCACCTATCCGGATGCCGCGGACGAGAGTGACGACCATGTGATGGGTGAGCTCGCCCTGCAGGGCGTGCCGACCTCGCCTTCGGCCGAGATCGCCATCTGCCTGATCATGTGCGCGACCGATGCTGCAAGCGACGGCGACAAGCAGGAGGCTACGCGTCTGACGGTGCGTGCTCGCGATTTGGTGGGCGAGGAGGCCTGCGCGGCGATTATCAAGCTGGTGCGCGAGAGCGATGCCGAGCTTAATGCCGAGCGCAGGGCAAAGCGCGAGGCTGCGGGTTCAAACGCCGATGGCGCCAAGGAGGCCGGCGATGCCCAGTAAGCGCGAGCGCAAGCTCATTTCCAAGAATCGCTCGGCACATCACGAGTACTTTATCGATGAGACGTTTGAGTGCGGTATTGAGCTGAGCGGTACCGAGGTCAAGTCGATTCGCGAGCGCGCGTGCCAGATTACCGATACCTTCGCACTGATTCGTGGTGGGGAGTGCTGGCTCGTCGGCCTGCATATCCACCCTTATAGCCATGGTGGCGTGTGGAATCGCGATCCCGACCGTCGGCGCCGTCTGCTGCTGCACCGCAAGGAGATCGACTTTCTTGACGGCAAACTTCGCAACCGCGGCTATGCGCTGGTGCCGCTGGAGCTCTACTTTAATACCGACGGCCGCGTAAAGCTGCTGCTGGGCCTAGGCCGCGGCAAGAAGCTTTACGACAAGCGCGAGGATATGGCCAAGCGCGATGTCCAGCGCGAGATCGACCGCGCCCTCAAGGAGCGCAATCGCTAGGCGTTCTGTATAAGTTGCGGTGGAATACGGACTGTTTTGCCTGTTTGAGGGGCTATTCAGTCCTTATTTCACCGCAACTGCGGGCGTCTCATCTTGCTTATACTGTTTTGACACATATGTCTCAAAGGTGGTGTCCGTTGTGGACGCCGCCTTTTTTGTGGGTACATACATCCATGAGGTTTCAACCCGGGTTAGGGGAGTGATTGTTATGGACAAAACTGCGTTCTTTACCATGCCGAGCGGTCTGTACGTGGTGAGCGCCGCGGCAGACGGGCTGCGCGCCGGCTGCGTCATCAACACTGCGGTGCAGGTGACGTCCATGCCGCCGCGCATTTCGGTTGCCGTGAACAAGGACAACGTCACCTCGGGCGTCATCGCTTCGGCCAAAGCGTTCGCGCTGACCGTGATCGATCAGACCGCCGATATGCTCTACATCGGTAACTTTGGATTTCGCACCAGCAGCAACTATGACAAGTTTGCCAAATACGAGACTCGCGAGACGGCTCTGGGCATGCCCTATGTGCCCGAGCATGCGGCGGCCCTGTTTAGCTGCCGTTTGATCGACACTGTGGATGTGGGCACGCATCTACTGTTTATCGGCGAGGTCGAGGATGCCGAACGCCTGAGTGACGAGACGCCGCTCACCTACGATTACTATCACAAGGTCCTAAAGGGCAAGACGCCTCCGAAGGCGTCCTCGTATCAAGGCTAGAAATGTTTTAAAAATACTTGCATTATATTATTGAGAATCTATACTAATAGATGAAGTACATCACCAGTCGCGTTCGAGAGGAGAACATCATGGCTGAGGAGAAGAAGACGTATAAGTTCGTGTGCGTCGTTTGCGGTTACGAGGTTGAGGTCGATACGCCCGAGCTGCCCGAGGATTATGTGTGCCCGGTGTGCGGCGTCGGTCCCGATCAGTTTGAGCTCGTCGAGGAGTAGCTCGCAGGCACACGGCGATTAGCCATACAGAGCTCTGTCCAAGGGCCCCGGTCGAATTCACGGCCGGGGCCCTTTTCCTCCGTCCCCAAGGGATCACGGCTGCTGTTAGCCGATCCTGTCTGTCGTGAGTCTGGCCGACCGTTTGTCTCAATCTGTAACATGTGGCGGCTCAAAACGGGCCTATCTGTTACAGATTGAGACAAAAGGTTGGTGCTGAAGAAATGTCTCAATCTGTAACATCTAGAAGCGGAAAATGGGTCCACTTGTTACAGATCAAGACAAACCAAAACCGTCCGGCAGAAGATCTCAACCTGTAACATCTAACAGTGAAAACGGGGTCTACGTGTTACAGATTGAGACAAACGGAGCTGTCCCTCGGAAAGATCTCAATCTGTAACATCTAGACATCAAAAGCGGGTCTAGATGTTACAGATCGAGACGTTTGCCTGGGTGGGTGTCCCGTCCCATTACATCCCTGTTAACAACACGACATCGAGAATCGTCACGATGGCACCGATCCCTACGAGCAGCGCGTTGAGCGGGCGCGAGTTGGCGTATTTACCCATGACGCGGCGTGAGCTGGTGAGTCGTATGAGCACAAAGACCGTGATCGGCAGCTGAAGCGACAGCAGCGCCTGGCTCCAGATGAGGCCCTCAAAGGGATTTTTGACGACCAGGCAGGCAACAACTGCGCCGGCAAAGCAGAGTGCCACGCCAACCGATGAGTGTCGGTCGTGGATGTCGTATTCCTCATCAAACATGCCTGCCGTAATGGTTCCCGCGGCCATGCCCGCCGTAACGCTGCTCGAGAGCCCCGCAAACAGCAGTGCCACTGCAAAGATAATCGAGCTCGCCGGGCCCAGGATGGGGGAGAGTGTGGCTGCTGCGACGGTAAGGTCGTCTACGGCGATGCCGTGCACAAAGAAGGTCGTTGCGGCCAGGATGACCATGGCCGAGTTGATTGCCCAGCCCACGCCCATCGAAAAGAGCGTGTCGAAGAACTCGTAGCGCAGGCGCTCCTCGATAACTTGCTCGCCTTGCCCCTCGAAGTGCATGGATTGGATGACCTCGGAGTGCAGAAAGAGGTTGTGGGGCATAACGACCGCACCCAGGACACTCACGATAATCGCGGCAGAGCCAGTGGGCATATTGGGTGTGATCCAGCTTGCGGCGGCCTGCGGCCAGTCGACCTTGACCAGCGCAAGCTCGGCCAAAAACGAGAGTCCTACCACGCCTGCGAAGGCGATGATCCATCGCTCGGCGCGCTTGTAGGAGTTCGTCATGAGCATCGCCATCGATGCTGCCGCCACGATGACGCAGCCCGCGCGCACGGGCAGTCCAAAGAGCATTTGAAGGGCAATCGCGCCACCCAGGACTTCGGCCATGGCGGTGGCGATTGTAGCGAGATAGGCGCTGCCGAGCACCGCGCGTCCCACGATACGGGGGAGAAAGCGGGTCGTGGCCTCGGCAAGACAGGCGCCCGTGGCGATACCCAGGTGTGCCGCGTTGTGCTGCAGCGCAATGAGCATAATCGTGGACAGCGTGACGATCCACAACAGCGCGTAGCCAAACTGCGAGCCGGCGGCCATATTGGAGGCCCAATTGCCCGGGTCGATAAAGCCGACGGTCACGAGCAGCCCGGGGCCGATGTGCCGCGCAATGTCTAGACCTCCGTGACCACCGGTGCGTCGGGAGCCAAAGTGTTGTTTGAGATGGTTGAGCATGGTGCGCTCCTGCGTATGGGCGGCGTGACGTCGCATCTGGGCCGTGCGGCGCCACGCGTCGGATTTGGGTTGGGGCTACTTGTGCGCTTTGCCCTGATTGGCCACGGCGTCGATCTTGGCGGCGATGGTCGCCGGGTCGCCGATGTAGCGCTTGTCGAGGACGTTGAAATCGGTGTCGAAGGTGTAGACGAGCGGCACGCCGGTGGGGATGTTGACCTTGAGGATCTCCTCGGGCGTGAGGTGCTCGAGCTTCATGACGAGTGAGCGCAGGGAGTTGCCGTGCGCGGCGATGAGTACGCGCTTGCCGGCGAGCATCTGGGGGCGAATCTCGTCTTCGAAATAAGGCCAGGCGCGGGCGATCGTGTCCTTGAGGCACTCAGTATAGGGCAGCTGATCGGGCGCGACATCACGGTATTGCTCCTGGGTGTGGGGATCGCGCGCGTCGTCCGGCTCGAGTGCCGGCGGGCAGACATCGAAGGAGCGGCGCCAGATGAGCACCTGCTCGTCGCCGTGCTCCGCCGCGGCATCGGCCTTGTTGAGACCCTGCAACGCGCCGTAGTGGCGCTCGTTGAGCTTCCAGGATTTGATGACGGGCAGCCACTCGCGATCCATTTGGCCGAGCACGATGTTGAGGGTGTGGATCGCGCGCTTGAGGCGCGAAGTGTAGCAGACGTCAAAGTCGAAACCGGCTTCTTTGAGTGCTCGACCGCCTGCGGCGGCTTCTTCGCGGCCCGTGTCGGTGAGCTCAACATCGGTCCAGCCGGTGAACAGGTTGAGTTTGTTCCACTCGGATTCTCCGTGACGGATAAGGACAAGTTGCATTGCCTGTCGGTCTGCTCGGTGCGCCATAGGGGCCTCCTTGATCTGGCACGGTGTGCGTGCCGTTTGCTTGACGCCGCAAAGGATACCCGTTTTAAGCTTAAAAGTTAACCAAGACTAACAAAATTGTTGTATTTGAATGGGATGGTGAAAGGGGGCTGCCGAAATGTCTCGATCTGTAACAACTAGGGATGGAAATTGGGCCTAGGTGTTACAGATCGAGACAGGAAGAAATGGTCCTATGGAATGTCTCGATCTGTAACAGTTTGCCGCCAAAACCGGCCCTTCGTGTTACAGATTGAGATGTTTGAAGCGGTGGGCTTACAGGCCGAACTTGGGCGCCTTGTTGCCGCCCTTGAGGTCGGCGGTGTCCACTCGTAGGGCGTGCGTTACGCGATTGTTTCGAAACGGGCGGGAAACACAACGATGCCCTGATGCTCCTACTATGCCTATTCAACTGACTGTCTAAATATCTAGGGGAGGATCGCGATGCAGGCAGATTCCGCTCAGCAGCAGGGCCTTTATCGCCCCGAATTCGACCACGATGCATGTGGCATCGGCGCGCTTGCCGATATCAACGGTGAGCGCCATCACCAGATTCTGGACGACGCACTGTCCATTCTGGTCAACTTGGAGCACCGCGGCGGCACGGGACTCGAGAAGAATACCGGCGATGGCGCTGGCATCCTGTTCCAGGTTCCGCATCACTTTTTCCGTAAAGAGGCTCAAAAGTGCGGTCAGATTCTGCCGGCAGAGGGCGACTATGGCGTGGCCATGCTGTTCTTCCCGCAGGACGACAAGGGCGTAGAGGATGCCCGCCGCGTGTTTGAGGAGGGCTGTGCCGAGGCCGGCGTGCCGCTGCTCTTTTGGCGCGAGGTGCCCGTCGACCCGCACGACCTGGGCGAGACGGCCCGCGCCTGCATGCCCACTATCCTGCAGGCCTTCCTGGGCCGTCCGGACGACACGCCCGCCGGCGATGCCTTTGAGCGTCGCCTGTACGTGTGCCGCCGCACCATCGAAAAGAAGGCCGATGCCGAGTTTGCCCTGCGAGACAAGATCTTCTACGTGTGCTCCATGAGCTCGCGCACCATCGTGTACAAGGGCATGCTGGTCGCCACGCAGATGCGCCGCTTCTTCATCGACCTCAACGACGCCGCCGTCAAAACGGCCGTGGCGCTCGTCCACTCGCGCTACTCCACCAACACCACGCCCAGCTGGGAGCGTGCGCACCCCAACCGCTTTATCATCCATAACGGCGAGATCAACACCCTCAAGGGCAACGTCAACTGGATTCGCGCCCGCGAACCCAACCTGTACAGCCCCGTGCTGCAGCACGATCTTGAGCGCGTGATGCCCATCATCAACCGCGAGGGTTCCGACTCCGCGATTCTGGACAACGTGCTCGAATTCTTGGTCATGAACGGTCGCCCGCTCACGCGTGCCGCGTCCATGTTGCTGCCCGAGCCGTGGGACCACAACGATAGCCTGAGTGAGGAGCGCCGCGCCTACGACGCTTACCAGTCCATGCTCATGGAGCCCTGGGACGGCCCGGCGGCCATCGCCTTTACCGACGGTCGCACGCTGGGCGCCGCCCTCGACCGCAACGGCTTGCGCCCCGCCCGCTACTACGTGACGCGCGATGGCCGCTTTATGCTGGCAAGCGAGGTGGGCACCATCGAGGTGAGCCCCGAGAACATCCTGACGAGCGGCTGCCTGGGACCGGGCCAGATGCTCGAGGTCGATTTTGCCCGCGGCCGCGTGATCTACAACGACGAGCTGCGCGCCCGCTATGCCAAGGAGAAGCCCTACCGCGACTGGATTGCCGAGGAGACACTGACCGTCGACGCGCTCGATGAGCCCGCCGCGCCCGCGCCCGCCGAGGATGCCGAGGTGCCCGCCGCCGTGCGCATGGCCAAGCTCGGCTATCACTGGGATGATGTTGACGAGGTCGTGCGCCCCATGGCCCAGCAGGGCAAGGCCCCGCTCGCCTCGATGGGTATCGATGCGCCGTTGGCCTGTCTGTCCAAGAAGACGCGTTCGTTCTTTGACTACTTCTATCAGCTGTTCGCTCAGGTCACGAATCCTCCGATCGATGCCCTGCGCGAGCACATGGTGACTTCGACCACGCTCTACCTGGGCAACCACGGCAACCTGCTCGAGGATTCCCGCACGGCCTGTCAGCTGGTGCGCTTGGAGCGCCCATTGCTCAACGAGGAAGAGTTCGAGCATATCTGTGCCATCGACCGTGTTGGCTTTAAGACCCGTCGTTTCCGTGCCGTCTACCGCCGCGATGCCGGCGAGGGCGCGCTGCAGGCTGCGCTCAAACAGCTTGCCGAGGACGTTGAGGCTGCGGTCCGCGACGGCGTGAACATTGTGGTGTTGAGCGATCGTGCCGCTGCGGGCGAGGTGCCCGTGCCGTCGCTGCTCGCCGTGGGCTGCGTGCACAACCACCTGATCCGCGCCGGCGTTCGTACTTTTGCCGACATCGTGGTGGAGTGCGGTGACGCCGTGTCCCCGCACGACTTTGCGGCACTGGTGGGCTACTCCGCGAGCGGCATCTATCCGTACAACGCACATGCGTGCATCCGCGATCTGGCGGCACGCGGCGACCTGGACGTGACGGCCGAGCAGGGCATCGCCAACTACAACAAGGCTGCGACCGCCGGCATCGTCTCCATCATGTCCAAGATGGGCATCTCCACGGTGCAGAGCTACCATTCGGCGCAGATCTTCGAAGCCGTGGGCTTTACGCCGGAGTTCGTCAACGCGTACTTTGCCGGCACGGTGAGCCGTGTGGGCGGTATGGGTGTCGAGGACGTTGAGCGCGAGCAAAACGAGCGCTACGACGCCGCGCTCGCTATCCTTAAGAGCCCGGCTCCCGATCAGCTGCCCACGCTGGGCCTGACCAAGTGGCGCCCGCTCGGCGGCGAGGAACACCTCATCGACCCCCAGACCGTCTACCTGCTGCAGACCGCCTGCCGTGAGGACAGCTACGACACCTTTAAGGAGTACAGCGCCCGCCTGCACCGCACCGGCCGTGCCGTGCGTCTGCGCGACTTGCTCGACTTTGATGCCAGCGGCCGCACGCCGGTTTCGCTCGACGAGGTCGAGCCCGCGCTCAACATCGTCCGCCGCTTTAACACCGGCGCCATGTCGTACGGCTCCATCAGCAAAGAGGCGCACGAGTGCATGGCCATCGCCATGAATCGCCTGCACGGACGCTCCAACTCGGGCGAGGGCGGCGAGACCCCGCTGGCTAACGGTGACTCCAAGAACTCCGCGATCAAGCAGGTGGCAAGCGCGCGCTTTGGCGTGACGAGCCGCTACCTGTGCAGCGCCTTCGAGATCCAGATCAAGATGGCCCAGGGCGCCAAGCCCGGCGAGGGCGGTCACCTGCCCGGCAAGAAGGTCTACCCCTGGATTGCCGAGGTCCGTCAGTCCACGCCCGGCATCGGCCTGATCTCGCCTCCGCCGCATCACGACATCTACTCTATCGAAGACCTGGCCGAGCTCATCTTCGACCTTAAGAACGCCAACCCCGGTGCGCGCGTGTCGGTCAAGCTGGTCAGCGAGGCCGGCGTCGGCACCATCGCCACCGGTGTGGCCAAGGGCGCTGCCGACAAGATCTTGATCAGCGGCCACAATGGCGGCTCGGGTGCCGCGGCGCGCGATTCCATTTGGCACGCCGGCCTGCCGCTGGAGCTCGGCCTTGCCGAGGCTCAGCAGACGTTGCTGCAAAACGGCCTGCGCTCCCGCGTGGTGCTCGAGGCCGACGGCAAGCTCATGGATGGCACCGACGTCGCCGTCGCCTGCCTGCTGGGTGCCGAGGAGTTTGGCTTTGCGACCATGCCGCTCATCTCCATGGGTTGCCTCATGCAGCGCGATTGCCAGCAGGATCCCTGCCCCGCCGGCATCGCTACGCAAAACTGCCGCCTGCGTCACGGCTTCCGCGGTAAGCCCGAGCACGTCGAGCACTTTATGCTCTTTGTTGCCGAGCAACTGCGCGAGGTCATGGCGAGCCTGGGCTTCCGCACCGTCGACGAGATGGTCGGCCATCCCGAGTGCTTGCGCCAGATCGAGGTCCCGGGCAACCGCAAGGCCAACCTGCTCGATCTGTCGCCCGTGCTGGCGAGCGCGACCTGCGAGTTCGGTGCTCATATCCCGGGTGCCGACGGTCGCCACTTCCTGCCGCAGATGGCCGCGGACAGTGAGCTCGACAAGACGCTCGACTCCACGTTGTTTGTGCCCCATACGGCCGATGCCCGTGCGCACCTGCGTCCGATTCGCTTCCGCGCCGATATCGCCAACGTCAACCGCTGCGTGGGCACCATCCTGGGCAACGCGGTGACCAAGGCGCATCCCGAGGGCCTGCCCGCCGGCTCCATCACCATCGATTGCGATGGATCGGCCGGTCAGAGCTTTGGCGCGTTCCTGCCGCGCGGCATTACGCTCAACGTGTGCGGTGACGCCAACGACTACTTTGGCAAGGGCCTTTCGGGCGGCGAGGTATCGGTGCGCCCCAACCCGCATGCGACCTACAAGTTCGACGAGAACATCATCGTGGGCAATGTTGCGTTCTTTGGCGCTACGAGCGGCCGCGGCTTCATTAACGGTCTTGCCGGCCAGCGTTTTGCCGTGCGCAACTCCGGTGCCACCGTGGTGGTCGAGGGCTGCGGCAACCATGGCTGCGAGTACATGACGGGCGGTCTGGCGCTCATCCTGGGCGAGGTCGGGCAGAATTTTGCTGCCGGCATGACAGGCGGCGTGGCCTATGTCTTTGACCAGTACGGCACGCTCGATGCCCGTGTGAACCACGAGAGCGTTGAGCTCAAGGCCCCGACGGCCGGCGAGCTGGTGCAGATTCGCGAGCTCATCCAGGAGCACGTGGACGCGACGCAGAGCCCGCGCGGCATCAAGCTGCTCTACAGCTTTGAGACGATGAGCAAGCACTTTGTGAAGGTCATTCCGACCGAGTACGAGCGTGTGCTGGCGATTGTCGCCGCGAGCGAGGCTGCCGGCAAGACACATGCGCAGGCAGAGGAGCTGGCGTTTGACATCGTGACCGGTCGCGCGAGCGCCGCGGATGTCGCTCGCTTCGATATTGCGGGCGGTGCTGCGGGTGCTGCGTCCGTGGACGCCAGCTCTGTTGCTTCGACCAAGAAGGAGGCGTAAGTGCCATGGGTAAGCCCGGTGCTTTTCTTGATATCGATCGCGTGACCCACGAGCTTCGCCCCGTGGAGGAGCGCAGCCGTGATTTCGATCCGCTGTACGTGGAGCTCGACGACGACGCACGCCGTGCCCAGGCGAGCCGCTGCATGATGTGCGGCGTGGCGTTTTGCCAGATGGGCGCGAGCTTTGGCAAGGCACGTCCGAGCGGCTGCCCGCTGCACAACTTGATTCCCGAGTGGAACGAGCTGGTGTACCGCGGCCGCTGGGACGAGGCGGCCGAGCGCCTGTCGCTCACCTCGCCCATGCCCGAGTTCACGAGCCGCGTGTGCCCGGCGCTGTGCGAGGCCGCGTGCAACCTGGGTTCGGTCGATGGCCAGCCCACGACGATCCATGACAACGAACGTGCGATCAGCGACCATGAGTGGGCCAACGGCGGTCCGCGCCGCTTTGAGCCGGCGGGGGAGGATGCGCCCACGGTCGCCGTGGTTGGTTCTGGACCGGCTGGCCTGGTGGCAGCATGGGAGCTTGCACGTCGCGGTGCCCGCGTGACGGTGTTTGAGCGCGACGACCGCCCCGGCGGCCTACTCATGTACGGCATTCCCAACATGAAGCTCGAGAAGTCTGTGGTCGAGCGTCGTGTGGCGCTCATGCGCGAGCTGGGTATTGTGTTCGAGCTGGGCGCCGACGTGACGGACCCTGCGGTGGCGGCCAAGCTCAACGGCTTTGACGCTGTGGTGGTGGCTGCTGGCGCCCGTGCCCCGCGCGGTCTTTCGGCTACGAACGTGGACGCCCCGGGCGTGGTGTACGCCGTGGACTATCTGACGGCTTCGACCGTGTCGGTTCTCGACGGCGGCGAGCTCGCGGTCGATGCGCGTGGCCTGGACGTTGTGGTCATTGGCGGCGGCGATACCGGTAACGACTGTGTGGGTACCGCGGTGCGTCAGGGCGCGCGCAGCGTGCGCCAGTTTGAGTTCTTGCCGGCTGCGCCCGATAAGCGCGCGGCGAGCAACCCCTGGCCGCAGTGGCCCAACGTTAAGAAGACCGACTACGGCCAGCAGGAGGCTATCGCTGCGATGGGTGGTGAGATGCGTGCCTGGGGCGTGGATACGCTCGAGGTGCTGTTGGACAAGAAGGGTGCGGCTGCGGGTCTGCGCGTGGTCGATCTGGACTGGTCGGCGGGAAAGCCCGAGCGCATCGCGGGCTCCGAGCACGAGGTGCCGGCGCAGCTGGTGCTCATTGCCTGCGGCTTTACGGGTCCGGAGCACGGCGTGTTCGATGTGGTGAGCGTGCCTGTCGCCACCGCTGGCCGTCCGCTGCCGGTGATGGCTGCCGAGGGCTCGCATCTTGCGGCGCGTGTCGACGGCGTCGCCGCGGATGCCGCGCCGGTGTATGTTGCCGGTGACGCTCGCAACGGCAGCTCGCTCGTGGTGAACGCTATGGCCGACGCCCTGGCCTGCGCAGCCGAAGTCGCCGACGCGCTGAAGCTGTAAAGTAGTCATTTAAGAACGTCCCCAATGACTGGTCATTTTTGTCTAGTCGTTGGGGACACTCTTTGCGAGCGATTTGCTCGTTTGTCGACGTACGGATGTTCATTTGTCGACTTTTTGGGCTGTGGTCACCTGTTGTTTCTGTGGTGGCTGCGGGCATCTGGCTCAAAAGGGTTGGTTGGCCGTCTATGTCTACCTCCGGTTTTGTTGCGGTGCGCATTTTCGGTCAAGCTTTTCGTCAAGTGTTTGGTCAGCATCTGGTTTGCAGCCGGAGGCCTATTTTGCCCGTGCTGGTCGTGGCTGCCCACCCTCCTCGTAAGCTCAAATTGAGGTCCATCAGTTTGAGGAGGATGCCATGACTGACCACGCTTTAGACCGAGCAGAGCTGGCTGAAGCCGTCGGCAACGATATTGCCGACATGGCTCACTTTTGGATGCTGCGGAAGTTTCAATTCCTGGAGCCGGCGCGCGAACAGTTCGAGATCATTGTCGACCCGTGGCTCAGCTATTGCACTGAGCCTTCGCAAAACGAAATCATGGCCTACAACATGGCGTTTACCGATTGGCTGCTGTTTGAGCGCCCCTATCGCCATGGCAAAACGCTGCTCGAGCTGTATGTTGACGAGCCGCCGGCATCGCTTTCGCCTGCCTCGCTCAAGCGGCTCGAGCAGGTACGCGACACGCAGTATTTCTCGCGCTTTGGCATTTTGGACAAGAATCCTGCGTCCGGCATGGTCGTGCTGAAGGACACGCGCACCGATCATCGCTTTGATGTCTACGATCCGCATATCGTGCAGAAGGAGCACTGGAGTGACGGCGCGATTGCGGTGCGCCTCGCCTGCGTCGACGATGTCTGGCTTACGGCGGGACAGCTCTACCTGTATGACATCGCGCGGCTGAGCGATACGGCGGTCGATGGGCCGGGTGCGGTGCATCCGGAGGACCTGCAGGACGGCTTTGACACCTCGTGCATCAGCTTCTTCTTGCGTCTGGTCCGCGACATCATGGGCGCCCGGGGGCGGTACGTAAAGTCGCTCAACATCTACGAGCAGGAGTGGAAGTAGGGGATGGGCAGCTGTCGCCTGCCTTGCCCTCTGTCTTTATGTCTAAATCTGTAACGTTTAGGGGCCTGGAGAACGTCTAACTGTTACAGATCGAGACGTTTGGCACCTGGCTGGGGGGAATGTCTCAATCTGTAACATCTACAGTCCAAAAATCGGTCTTCCTGTTACAGATCAAGACATTTGTCGGCGGAGGCAACGGTGACGATGGTCCATTTGTCCGATGTGGTGGTGATGGAAGTGTCTAATACCGTTTTCAAGCACAAGCATACGACTCGCAACACGTTGGCGCGGAATAGGATGCTCGCGCGACTCACGGAGGCGACCGAGCAAGGTGCGCTGCTCGCAACGCATGACAATGCCGAGCTCATGTGGCTGCGGCGTCATGTTGGAACCGACGATATCGCGCAGCGTCGAGCCGTATTTGTTCTGTTTTCAACATGATTGGGATGCGCTGACGCCGGCGGAGCGAACGCTGCGTACCATCAAAGGGCTTGCAGAGTTTCATCCCGATTGGGCGTTTTGGGGCTATGACGCGGCGCTTTTGTGGGGTCTGGAGGTGCCGAATGATCTGCTTGGGTCGCGTTTTCTTGTTAAGACGGGTTGTTCGGTGACGTTGAGCGGCGGGTGCAGGTTGTTGCGTTCGCAGATGGCGGGCGCACTCGAGCATGTTGATGGCGTGCGGGTGACGTCGTTTTGGCGCACGGTGGAGGATTGCCTACTGCGTGCGCCGTTCTCCTACGGGTTGGCGATTGCCGATTCTGCACTGCGGGCGAAAGGCGTATCACGTGGGGATTTGTGCGAGCGCCTCCGCGCCGATTGCGAGGGCAGGCGAGGGTATCGCAGGGCACAGGTGATTGCGTCGTATGCGGACGGGCTGTCTGAAAACGGCGGCGAGTCTCGGTTCCGAGCATTCTTTATTGCGTACGGCTTTCCGGTTCCGGAGCTGCAGGTGGAGTTTCGCGACCCGCTCGATCCGAGCCAGGTGTTTCGCGTCGACTATTTTTGGCGGCTCGAGGACGGGACGTGTGTCATCGGCGAGCTCGACGGAAAGGGGAAGTACACCTTGCAGAGCGGCGAGGGTCGGGAGTCGGTTGACCCATTCGTGGCAGAGCGTCAGCGGGAATCTCATCTGACAATGCTCGGACATAAGGTGCTGAGGTTTACGTTTGATGAGCTCAAGAACCCAGGGAAGCTGGCTGAAAAGATGAGGCTGGCGGGTATTTCGCAGCGGGCCGATTTGGCTGAGGGATGGAAGCGTCAGTGGTATGGGTGCTAAGGGGTGCAACTGACGCGAATGTGGTTGTTTCTGCCGAGTTTGTCTCGATCTGTAACAACAAGGGGCCGTTTGGCCTCGTAGCTGTTACAGATCGAGACAGAAGGTTGGCTGCCGCTAAAAGATCTCAATCTGTAACATCTAGAGGCCGAAAACCTGTCTACTTGTTACAGATTTAGATGTTTGACGACAGGGCTGGAGAATATCTTAATCTGTAACATCTAACGGCCAAAAACCGCTCTAACTGTTACAGATCGAGACAAAGGTTGGACGCGGTGCCGAAAGATCTCGATCTGTAACATCTGGCTGCTAAAACCCGGTCTACCTGTTACAGATCTAGACATTTTCCTGATGTCGCTGGGGTGGGACTGCAACGCATTTCGTTCCCCGCATCTCCTTCTTGCTCCGTTAACCGATATGTCCGCAGCAATTCCGCCGCGCTAGGTAATAATGGACAAATGTTGAAGTTTTCTGAGAGGGAGGAGCTCGATATGGCGACTGCCGATCGTTCCACGTTGTTTATCAATGCGACCGTTCTGGATGGTTCGGAGCATATGGAGCCGCAGCCCGATATGGCCGTGGTCGTCGAGCGTGGCATCATCACCTGGATGGGACCGAGCGCTGTGGCGCAGGCGCCTGCAGGTGCCGAGGTTATCGACCTGGGTGGTGCGTATCTCATGCCCGGTCTCATCAATATGCACGTGCACCTGTGCGGTTCGGGCAAGCCTGTCTCGGCCGGCGATGCGGGAGCGCTGATGAAGAAGCTCGACAATCCCGTGGGCCGCGCCATCGTTCGCCACATCCTCAAAGGCAGCGCCCAACAGCAGCTGGCAAGCGGCGTGACTACGGTGCGCGGTGCGGGTGACCCGCTGTTTGCCGACATCGCCGTGCGCGATGCTATCGATGCCGGCAAGTATCAGGGTCCGCGTCTGGTAGCGCCGGGAACGGGCGTTACAGTGCCGGGTGGCCACGGCGCGGGGCTGTTCGCGCAGGTCGCCAATACGCCCGACGAGGCGGCCGAACAGGTGCGCGACTTGTACGCTCGTGGTGCCGACGTCATCAAGTTGTTCGTGACGGGTGGCGTGTTCGACGCGACCGAAGTTGGCGAGCCGGGCGTGCTGCGCATGCCGATCGATGTTGCCGCGGCGGCGTGCAAGGCGGCGCACGAGGTGGGCCTGCCGGTTATGGCTCATGTCGAGAGCACCGAGGGCGTGAAGGCCGCGCTTGAGGCCGGGGTCGACACGATCGAGCACGGTGCCCCGATGACGCCCGAGATCCTGGAGCTGTATCGCGGCGCCGCGGGCACACAGCTCGAGGGACGCGCGCCGAGCGTGACCTGCACGATCAGCCCGGCGCTGCCGTTTGTATTGCTCGACCCGGAAAAGACCCATTCGACCGATACACAAAAGAAGAACGGCGACATCGTGTGCTCGGGCATCATCGAGAGCGCCCGTGCCGCGCTGGAAGCTGGCATTAAGGTGGGCCTGGGCACGGACTCAAGCTGCCCGTTCGTGACGCAGTACGACATGTGGCGTGAGGTGGCCTATTTTGCCAAGTATGTCGGTGTGAGCAACGCCTTCGCGCTGCATACGGCTACGCAAGTCAACGCCGAGCTGTTGGGGCTGGGCGGCGAGACCGGTACGATCGAGTGCGGCAAGGCCGCCGATATCCTGGTGACGCGCAAGAATCCGCTCGATGACCTGTGCGCTCTGCGTGAGCCGACGCATGTGATGTGTCGCGGTGATTTGGTACGCAAGCTCAAGGTGAAGCGTATTCCCGAGGTGGACGCCGAGCTCGACGCGATTATGGCCATGCCTGCCGAAGCGCTGGCTGAGGAGCTGGCCCGCGACGGTGTGGCGTAGATGTGACAAGGGGGCAGCTCCGTTGCCGCATGCAAAAAGCTGAGGTCTCAACACGAGGCCTCAGCTTTTTTATCGAACAAATACTTAAGATTTGGGACAAACAAACCTGATTAATTTGTCCCGCGTGCGGGCGTTAGGAGCGGGTTTCCATCTTGGCGTGGCACTTGGGGCAGGTGACGCGGATCTTGCCTTTGCCCTTGGGGACGGAGAGCATCTGGCCGCAGTTGGGGCACTTGAGGTATGCCGTAGTTTTGCGACCCTTCCACATCTTCTTGGCCGTGCGCTTGGCGCGCTCAAAGTCTTCCTTGCTCGTTCCAGCCGCGCGCGAGGTGCTGGCTGCTGCAGCGCCGCCGCCCAAGCTGGCGACGAACTTGCCCAAGCCGGGGACGTTCGCGGTCGCGGCGACAAAGGCAGCGTTTTCCTTGCGACGCGCATCGATGTTTTTGGACAGGCCGCGCAGCACGCCAATCACGATCACGGCGATGGCGATCCAGCTGAGCCACTGGATGCGGGCTATCGATCCGATCATCGCGATGACGATGCCGGCAAAGCCCATCACGATGGTGAGTTCATCGGCACCATTGCGGCCCTTCATAAAGTCATTCATGCAAATTGCCTTTCGTTCGATATGCTGCACGCCTTTATACCCGATTTAGAGCAAGGGGGACAGGTCAATCTGCACCAATGCGGTGCAAACGTGCCTGTCCCCGATACACCAAGATGGTGCAAAGCAGTCTGTCCCCAATGCCCCAATCACTTGGAGAGCTTGTCGACGACGCGTTCGATCTCGGCGAGCTTGGCGGCCTTGAGGTCTTCGTCGCCCGATTCGATTGCCGAAGTCACGCAGCCCTCGATATGCGCCTTGAGCACGTCGGCGTTGATGCGCGCAATGAGCGCCTGCGTTGCCATAAGCTGCGTGGAAATATCGACGCAGTAGCGGTCCTCCTCGACCATCCGCAGGATGCCGTCGATCTGACCGCGTGCCGTCTTGAGCATGCGGGTCACCGATTTATGGTCTGCCATCATGGCGGGTCCTCGTTTCTGGTCGGGGTGCGCGTGGGTCGTTACGCGGCGGTTACGGACAGGGCGTGGAACTTCTCGCCGGCGCCCTCGACGGCGGCGGCGAGCTGCTCGGCGGTCACGGTGTCGGCGCACTCCACCTGGACGGTCTGGGTCTCGTGATCGGCGTCGGCGTCGGTCACGCCGGCCACGTTGAGCAGTGCCGTCTCGACAGTAGCGTCGCAGTGGCCGCACATGAGGCCGGAAGTCTTGATTGTGTAACGCATGGGTATTCCTCTCTGTTGTGTCGGCTTTCCCAGGCACCCGACCTTGACCTTCAAGCCGTCGCTCGCGTACCAAAGTACGCGTCGCTCCTCTTTCAGGTCAATCTCGGGCACCTGGAAAACCCGTTCTAAATGGACTTAAGGGTGAACCTATTTTGCCACTTTAGGCTTAAAGGTTCGTAGGCGCAGCGCATTGCTTACGACGCACACGCTCGACAGGCTCATGGCCGCGGCGCCGAACATCGGCGAGAGCTGCCAACCGGTGAGGGGGAAGAACACGCCTGCCGCCAGCGGAATGCCGATGCCGTTGTAGAACAGCGCCCAGAACAGGTCCTGCTTGATGTTGCGGATCGTGGCGCGCGAAAGCTCGATGGCGCGCGCAACATCCATGAGGTCGCTGCGCATGAGCACCACATCTGCCCCTTCTTTGGCGATGTCGGCGCCGGTGCCGATCGCAAGGCCCACGTCGGCGCGCGCCAGGGCGGGGGAGTCGTTGATGCCGTCGCCCACCATGGCGACCTTGCCGCCCGCATCCTGCAGTTCGCGCACGTGGCGTTCCTTGTCGGCGGGGAGGACGTCGGCGATGACCTGTTCGCTGGTGAGTCCCACGCGGCGGGCGATAGCCTCGGCCGTCACGCGGTTGTCGCCGGTGAGCATGCGCACGTCGACGCCGAGCTTGCGGAGCGCGGCGATGGCCCCGGCGCTCGTCTCTTTGACCTCGTCAGCCACGGCGATGGTGCCGACAAGCTCGCCGTTCTTGGCAAAGAACAGCGGTGTTTTGCCCTCGGCGGCAAATTGCTCGGTAAGACCCGCGGGCACGGTAACGCCCAACTCGTTCATCAGGCGTACGTTGCCGGCTGCAATGGCGTTTTGCCCCTCGCGCGCCGTAACGCCACGACCGGGCACGGCGGCAAAGTCCTCGACCATGCGCGCGACAATTCCGCGCGACTCGCACTCGGCCATAATCGCCTCGGCCAGCGGGTGCTCGCTTGATCGCTCCAGCGCGGCAGCCAGCTTGAGCAGCGCCTTTTCGCTCATGGCGGACGAGCCGTCGGCGTGCGTGGCAACCACGATATCGGTCACGGCCGGCTTGCCGTGGGTGACCGTGCCCGTCTTGTCGAGCACCACGGTGCCCACGCTGCGCAGGTTCTCTAGCGCCTCGGCGCTCTTAAACAGAATGCCCATCTCGGCGCCCTTGCCGGTGCCCACCATAATGGCGACGGGCGTGGCTAGGCCGAGTGCACACGGACAGCTGATCACCAGCACAGCGACGGCGGAGGTGAGCGCTTCGTTGACGCTTCCGGTCAGTGTCATCCACGCCAAGAAGGTCACGGCCGAGATCACGAACACCACGGGCACGAACACGCCGGCGACCTTGTCGGCCATGCGGGCGATGGGCGCCTTGGTGGCGTTGGCGTCCTCGACAAGCTTGATGATCTTGGCGAGCGATGTCTCGGCACCCACACGCGTGGCGCGGAAGGTAAACGAGCCGGTGCGGTTGACGGTGGCGGCGTTGACGGTGTCACCGGCGGTCTTTTCCACGGGGATGGACTCGCCGGTCAGCGCGCTCTCGTCCACGGCCGAGCTGCCCTCGAGCACCACGCCATCGACGGGGATGGACTCGCCGGGGCGTACGCGCAGGATCTGGCCGGGAAGGATGCTGTCGACGTCGACGGTGGTCTCGCTGCCGTCCTCTGCCACGACGGTCGCGGTCTTGGGCGCCAGGTCGATCAGCGCCTCGATAGCGCCGCCGGTTTTGGACTTGCTGCGCGTCTCGAGGTATTTGCCCACGGTGACGAGCGACAGGATCGTGCCTGCGCTCTCAAAATACAGATTGTCCATGCCCGTCATCATGGCCTCGTGGACCTGACCCGCGGCTAACTGGTCGGCCATGATGAACATGGCGTAGAGCGACCGGGCGATGGAGGCGGTGGCGCCCACGGCGATGAGGGCGTCCATGGTGGGCGCGCCGTGCGCGAGCGATTTAAACCCGTTGATAAAGTACGCGTCGTTGACATAGACGATGGGGATGAGCAGGACGAGCTCGGTGAGGGCGAGCGTCATGCTGTGGGTATGGTCGGTGAAGACGCCGGGCAGCGGCCAGCCAAGCATGTGCCCCATGCCTATGTAGAACAGCGGGATGAGGAATACGATTGAGACGATGAGACGAGTGCGCATGGCAGAGGCGGCGGCCTCCAGTTTTTTGGTGGGCGACTCCATATGGGCGGCGCCGGACCTGGCTTGCGTACTGCCGCTTTGGGCGGCGTCGGTGCCCGTGCTGACGGGTGAGGCCGAGTAGCCAGCGCGATCGACGGCGGTGCAGATGTCGTCGGGAGTGACCTGCGCGGGGTCATAGTCGACCATCATGGAGCCGGCGAGCAGATTGACCGCGACGCTCTCGACGCCGTCGAGCTTGCTCACGGCGCGGTCTACGTGCGCCTGGCAAGCGGCACACGTCATGCCGCCCACATCGAATTTATCTTGAGCCATGGCTTCTCCTTTCTGTGACGTAGTGTCGGAAATGTTAACCAACCGATACTATACACCCATACCCCCTGGGGGTGTCCAGTGCAGAAAAATATATGAGATTTCATTACAGATGAAGATGGATGGTTGGCCGATGGACCGTCCCTGCCAAACATCTCGATCTGTAACATCTGGACCGGTTTGCCTGCTAGATGTTACAGATCGAGACAATCTCGGAGCAGATGCCCCGGCCATACAACGTAAAACGCCGGGGCGCCCGTGTGGTAAACGTCCCGGCGCATGTTAGGCAGGGTTTGCGAAGCGGTGGGAGGGAGGAGAAGCCGTCCTCCCGAAATCCTTACTCCTGACGACGCTTCTTGTCAGTCAGAAAGACGCCGGCGGCTACGAGCACGACACCTCCGATGACAAACGTCTCACCGGCGAGCGCAGCATTGTCGCCTGTGGTGGGAAGTGTCGAGTTGGCGGCCGTCTTGGCGTTGCCGGCAGACGGCTTTCCAGTAACCGGCTTAGCGGCAGCCTGTGTGATCTTGGCCTGCTCGACCTTCGCCGCCTCTTGCTCCTGGCGGGCGATCTCGTCCTTCAGGGCTTGCTCGGCGGCTACGCGTTTTGCCTTCGCCTCGTTGTAACCGTTGAGAGCCGCGGTGTAGGCTGGCGTCGCAGCATCAAGGTCTGCCTGAGCGGCATCAAGTGCGGCCTTTGCGTTATGTTCTGCCTGCTTGGCGGCGACGCACTTGGCAAAGAGGGCATTGAGCGTATCGTTCGCGTTTGCGTCAGAGCCAGTAGCAATGCCGTTTTCGACGTTGATGGACTTGAGCTTTCCGAGAGTAGCAGCAGCGGCGTCCGATGCGGCCTGAGAATTCTCGACCGCCTGCTCGGCGTTCGCGATGGCATCATTTGCCGTGCTAAGGGCGACTCCGGCATCGGTAACTGCTGCGTCGGCCTCCTTCTTGGCCGCCTCGGCGGTGGCAAGATTATCGGCTGCATTGCTCAGGGCGTCGGCACGGGCCTTCTTTGAAGCAAAGTCGTTTTTCGCCGTGGTCAGATCGCTCGCAGCGTGCCCCGCGGTCGCCGCCTTGGCCTCGGCGTTGTCCTTCGCGGTGTCGAGGGCCTGCTTTTTGGCAGCCTCGTCGAGCTTCGCCTTTTCGAGAGCGCTCTGGGCAGACGTCTGGGCTGCCGTGGCTTCATCAAGCGCCTGATGGGCCTCGTCGGCTTTCTCCTGAGCCGCAGCAACATCGGCTGAATACTTGGCAAGTTCCTTCTTTGCATCTTGCAGAGCCTGCTGCTTTACGAGAGTCTCTGCCTTGGCGTCATCAACCTTCTTCTGACTCTGAGCGGCTTGCTCTTTCGATGCCTTAAGCTCGGCGCGCTTCTGGTTGACGACCTGCTCTGCGGTCGCCACGTTGCTTTGGGCGGCTTTGACCTGGTCTTCGGCTTCGGCAACTTTTCCGTTTGCCTTGGCGAGATTCTGCCTTGCTAGGGCAACAGCGGCGGCGGCACTTGCTGTGCTGTCGTTCTTGGCGGCAAGGTCGCTATTCGCGGCAACAATGCCTTTCTGCTTTTGAGCGACGAGGGTTTCAGCTGCCTTTACGGCATCGGCTTTCGATGCCGCCGTGCTGCGATTTTGCTCGAGATTTGCTTTCGCGGCGGCAAGGTTGTCGCTGGCCTTGGAGAGGTTTAGCTGATACTGATCAAAGAGATTCTCGAGTTCATCGATCGAGTATTCTTTCTCGTACGAACCGTAATTGTTGTCGATCTCCAAGACGAACACATACGGCCAAAGGGTTCCGCGCGAGTTGATGCCGTATCCCATGGTTTTGGCGTCAGGCTGTACGATATTCAAATAGTGGCCGATGGTGCCAAAACCCACGCCTTGGGCTCCGAATTCGGTACCGTGACTCCAGAAAGTCTTCCAAGCATCTTTGGGGGCAACGTTGCCAAGGCCGGCTTTCGCTGCAGCATCGTCAAATCTTTTCTTTTCGCCATCAACCCATTGGTGCGCGATGTTTTCTTTAGTGCTGAAGTTCCAAGCGGCATTTTCAAATCCGGCATAGTCTGAGTGCCCCTTCGTTGCGTCGGAGTAATTGGAATCAGACTGAGCGATTGCCATTTGCTCTGCCGTCACCTTAAGCTCGCTAAGGCCGACGCTTTTGCGATATTCATTAATTTCGCGCAGCTTGCCAAACGAAAGCTTGGCGTTGTCGAGTGACGTGCCGTCTTTTTTATCGCCAATGGTCGTTGGGTTTTTATCGCTCTGCCTATAGATGATGTTTGCAGCGTCATTGGCACCGATGAACTGGTAGAAGCCGATGACGCTCTGCGCCTCCGCCGTCGTTGCCTTATCGGTTGCTGCCTTGCACGTATCGTATGCTTTCTGTGCATCGACAACGGCTTGATCGGCGGCCGCCTGGTTTGCCTTGGCAGTTTCGAGCGCCTTGTCTGCCTGCTCCTTCTCGGCTTTTGCCTGGTCGACTTGTTTCTGAGCGGCCTTTGCCTTCTCCAGTTCGGTAGCATGTGCCTGCTTTGCCGAGGTCAACTCCGATTGCGCCGCATCGGCTTTCGTCTGGGCTGCCGTTACATCATTTTCGGCTGCTGCGACTGTCTGCTTCTTGGCTTCGAGCTCGCTTTCGGCACCGGTGAGGGCGTCCTGCTTGGATGCAACGTCGCTATTTGCCTTAGAAAGGCCTGCTTCGGCAGCCGCCTGCTGCTGCTTCGCCTGGTCGAGTGCGCTTTGGGCAGCATCGACCTTTGCTTGGGCGGCGTCATACTCCGGGCCCTCGGCGCCTGCCTTTGCGGCCGCCAAATCGGCTTGTGCGCTGTCATACGCTGTCTGTGCTGCGACTACCTTACCATCCGCGGCGGTCTTTTCCTGCTGAGCGGAAGCCAGCGTACCTGCCGCTTCGTCGTAAGCGCTCTGCGCGGCGCTCTGAGCCTGCTGAGCGTCGGCGAGCGCGGAATCGGCAGTGGCCTTCGCAGCCTTTGCTTGGTCCAGAGCGGCCTGCGCATCTGCGGCAGCCTGCTCGGCGACCTTGATTTCCTCCGGCGTTGCGTTGACGGCTGCCTTCTGGGCTGCCTCGAGCTTTGCCTGCGCATCAGCTGCCGCCTGCTTCGCGGCATCAAGGGCCTTCGACTTGTCCTCGGCATCGGTCTTGGCTGCATCGAGCTTTCCTTGGGCATCCTTCAGCGTGGCACTGGCGCTGTCGGCCGCCTTGACGCTTTCATCGAGCTGGCGAGCATATTCGGCACGCGCGGCGGCCTCTGCCTGCGAATTATCGGAGGCGGAGGCGTCATAGGTGCTTTGTGTGTTGTCGCGGGCCGCCTGCTTTTCGGTATAGGGGGCAGCTGCCGTGTCGTAGTCGGATTTGGCGTCTGCCTCGGCAGCCTTTGCGGCGTCGATTGCAGCCTGCAAGTCGGCAATCTTCTGGGCGTTTGTCTTTACTGCGGAACCTGCCGCCTCGCCGGCGTGGACAGCAAGCGGGGACATGATCGCGTCCTGTGCCGTGGTGTCACTCGCATCGTTGGCAAATGCCGAGAACGGCGCGAGCAGCGACGAGCCAGTCATAGCGATGGTGGTTGCCGCGGTGACGGCGAGTCGTGTTGCCTTGTGGCCCGAGAATGTGGGGCGAGGCTCGGCGACGCCTGAGACTTCCAAGTGTTTAGGTGCGTACTTTGCCATTTCTTCTCCCAATCGTTGAAGGGGTACCTATGACAATTTGTACGTTACAACCGCCGAAAGGGTTCCTGTTGCGCAACATTGGCAAGGAAATGTCGACACACTTGAGTCACATTTATGAGGCGAAGTTCTCGGCAAGCTAATGTCTCGTTCTGTAACATCTAGGCCTGTATCTGCCGAGCTAATGTTACAGATCGAGACAATTGCCGGGGAGGGGTCCCGTCACGGCAAGACGCCCGCCGCCTAGATACAGAACCCGGGGATCACACAGGTTCGCTTATTTGGCTTGTCCGCAGGCGTTGCGTACGTAAAGACGTCGCCGTCGTGTCCCACACGATTCAAATAGAGTGTGCCTCCACTCTCCGATGTGTCAGGGCTCACCGTGCGCTCCCACCAGCAGGTGTCCTTGCCCTTCCACTGGCGGACCATCGTCTCGTTCGTGGAATACGGGCTCACCTTGAGCTCGCGGAAGAGCTGATACTCCTTGCCCTCGCCGTTGTAGATGTCTGCCAGGTAGTGATAGCCCTCGGCAAACGAATCGGGCGGTTGCGTACCGCACAGCTCGACCATGGCGGGCAGCCAAAGGGTTGCGGGCAACTCGCTCAGACACGATGCACTGTTGGCGGCGCCCACATTGTTCGAGACCTTCTTGACCCCTTTAATGAGCGCGCGCAACTCGTTGGGCAGCAGCTTAAGGCCGTCGCCGTCGAGCCATTCCCGCAGCTCGCAATCTGCCCAGCCGGCGCTCGGCGGTTCAGTCGCAGCATCGCGCTCGGCAATACCCGCGTCGAACATAAACGTCAGCCCGGCCTTGCCCGTCCCGTCCAGAAGCTCATCGTGGCGGATGCCCACAAGCTGAGCGCCGACCTCCAGCCCGTTGGCGAGCTTCACGCGCTTGGTGCACGGATAGGGGATATGCCCATCAACGTCGAGCAGGTGGTAGCGCTTGGCAATCTCGTGTGCCTCGCTACGGGTCTCGGCGGCCTTAATCTTGAGCGAAATCTCCTGCAGCTGAGCCCAGGTGTAGTCGTCAAGCGAACCGCGGATGCCGTCCAGGTAGTCGGGGATGCCAAAGCCATGGGTTGCCGCCCCGATAACGCCGAGCCCCGCAACGGCTGCAACGACGCCGCCGATGACAAAGCGACGGCGTGTCATGACGTCGTGCCGGGCCTGCTCCAAAATCTCTCGCGCGCGCTCGCCGGCGACGTCGACCTTAAGGTGCGTGCCAGAATCGATATCAATTGCGGCCTCGTCTCCTGCACCCTCGTGGTCCTCAGATTCTGCAGCGGGGAGGTATGTCGAGAGCACCTCGAGCACCTGCTGCTCGGTAGGGCGATCGCCCTGTTCGACCGAGATGCCTTTCATGATGATCTGGACAAGCGCTTTGTCGCCCTCGCAGCGCGGCTCGAGCGGCGCCGGTTTGGTCTTGGTCTTTATGAGGTAGAACGAGCCGGTCGCCGCGGCACCCGTCGACTCGACATCGAACGGTTTGCGACCGCTGTAGAGCTGGTACAGAATGCTCGAAAGCGCATAGACGTCGATCGCGGGCGAGCGGCGAAGGGCCGCGATGCCTTCGATATCCTGCGTGAGCATTTCGGGCGCGGCGTATGCGGGCGTGGCAAAGCGCCAGATGTCGGCGCGCCGGGTGATCGTGTCGTCGCCGAGGGCCATGGTCGCGGAGCCCATGTCGATGAGACAGGGGTCAAAGGAGCAATCGGCAATCTGCTGCTCGAGCGTTCGGCTGGTGGTGCGGAACATGATATTGGCAGGCGACAGGTCGCGATGGACGACCGGATTCACAAGGCCTTGGGTCATCAAGAGCGCGCGAAGCACGGCGTTTCCGACGGCGGCGACCATCTGGGTGGTCAGCCCGCCCGAGGCGTCGTGCGGAAGCAAGGGCAGCGCCTGTTTGAGCGAGGTGCCCTCGACCCACTCCATGAGGATAAGCGGGTCGTCCTCGCACGATCCGTAGCCATAGACGCGCGGAAATCCGCGCAGGTGCGAGACGGTACACAGATGACGGTACTCCTCGAACAGTGCGGCGGTGTTGGCCAGGTGCGCGGCCGATTGCTCGGCGGAGCGGTCGGGGGCTTGGCCGGAAAGGATGGCGTTGTCCTTGAGTAGCTTGACGGCAAAAACCTCGCCGCTTGTGTTGGTCGCGCGAAGCACATGTCCGATATTGCCGCTGTCGCGGTATGCCGTCTGAAGAATAAGCGTCATAAACCGGCGTTTGGCGTCGTCCTCGGCACTGGGGTCGACTGCCACGGCGGTATCGAACGTATCGAGACGGATGAGTTTGTCGCCATAGGCGCTATCGGTAGTATCCATGGCGTTCCTTTGTCTGGCATGGGTTGCCGCGCGTATACGTGGGCAGTGCGGATATCGGTAAAGTACTATGATAGCCGCACTGCCCACGTATACCGCTGGGTATTGTCGTTTACGACGTAGAAGGCAGTAGACGAAAGACGGGCGGTGACCGTCTTTCGATCACCGCCCGCGCTAGTCCACAATGACAAGGAATGTCGTGTAGAGACCCAGATGGAGCCTGTCGCTGTTTTCGATTTCCACCGGGGGATAGATCTTGCCGGGTTCGCGTTGGTCGCGCGGCGGCTCAATCACAATATCGCCGTCGCCCGCGCCCGATTCGAGCACTGTGCCGTTGGTCGATCCAAGGCCCTGGGCGTACCAGCGTCCACCTTCGAGCCAAATGCGGAGATGCTCGCGCGATGCATCGGTGCCTACATCGGTGATGCTGGGCGAGGTTTTGGGCAAGGACCCAATTACCGTGCCGCGCGGATCGCGTGTGAGGGGATGGATTTGCATGTCGGCGCAGTTGTCGGCATGGGTTCTGAGCAGACCGAGGTTGGGGGCGACAGTGCGCGGCTGCTCCAGGCTGCTCATAAAGCCACGTCCGACGGTAGTTTCGGTGGTGCCAAAGTGCCCGCCTGTCTTGCTGTCGCAAAAGCGCTCGACGGTGGCCACGCCTTGGATGGGGTCAGCGAGCGCCCCCGTTGCCACAAAGAGCATAAGGTAAAGCGTACTCTTCTCGCGCACGGCATTGCCGTCAAAGTTGTCGATGCGATTGAGGGCATTTGCATATAGGCAGCTGTCCAACTTGTAGCTGGCGAGAGCCGACATCATTTCGTTGGCGGCCGGGCCGCGATAGTGCTCGGCGATTGCCTGATAGGCGGACTCGCCGCTGCCGAGCTTGCTGCAGATTGCCGCGGAAAGATTGAGCGTGGTGATGGCAAAGTCGCTGTAGATGGCGGGCGCGCACTGGTCAGGCTCGCGATGGACGATGTAACGGGTGAGATACGAGCGGTTGGAAGAGCATTTCTCGAGCAGGGTACTGCCGAGATAAGAGTTTCCATTGATGAGCATTCGGGCAATCTCGAGATGTTTAAGACCGCCGAACGAGCGAATATCGTTATAGAGGACCGAGCAAGGCGTCTCTGCTGCCACGGATACCTCCTTTGATTGCTTCCTAGCCAATATGGCGATAGGAATTAATGGCCCCCGGTGGGCGACGTATTAAATGGCTGCGCAATATATAGCGTAACCAAAGCAACATTATAGGCCACATGTTCGAAATTGCAGGAAGACTGAGAGATTTGGTTTGGACTGGACGGAAATCCCCCTCTGTCTTGTTCTGTAACATTTGGGGCCGGTTTTGCTTCGCAGCCGTTACAGATTGAGACGTTTGTGAACCGTGTCGACCGTTTGTCTCGATCTGTAACACGTAGAGGAAGATTTGCCCCGTAACTGTTACAGATTGAGACAATCAGCCGGGCCCGCCTCGTCCGCCTCGTCATCTGTGGTTTACGTGGGGGCATGCGAAGCACGGGTATACTAACCGGCGGCGAATCTGCTCCATCGCTTAGAGCTGCTGCGTCTGGACGGCGCGTGATAGGGCTGCCAAAGCGATCGCCAGCGTGCTGAGCAACGTCCTCTCTGTGCGCACCCGTTTTTGTATGTATTAGCGCACTACCAAGCACGCCCGCGCGGCCGCATGCCGTGCCCATTGCGCGTGCAGATAAGGAACAACAACATATGCGTAATTCTGTATCCGACGTCACCGACGCCGAGATCCTGGACGAGACCCGTGAGGCCATGACCCAGGCTGCCTTCGATGCCGCCGATGAGGCCAATGCTGCCCAGGCCTTCGAGTCCACTACCGAGAGCCTGCCCGCCTTTGACGAGCTGGGCCTTTCCGACGAGATGCTTCGTGCTATCGAGAACCTGGGCTACACGGCGCCGACGCCCGTGCAGGCCGGTTCGATTCCTGTGGTGCTCGAAGGCCGCGACCTGCTTGCCGCCGCTCAGACCGGCACCGGCAAGACGGCTGCCTTTTTGCTGCCGACCATGAACAACCTGGAGCACATCGCTCCGCCCAAGCCTGTGCGCGAGCGCGGCGGCCGCAACCGCCGTCGCGGTGCCAAGAAGCCCGAGGGCAACGGTCGCGGTCCCGTGATGCTCGTCATCACCCCCACGCGCGAGCTTGCCCAGCAGATCGACGAGGTCGCGAGCAAAATCGCCGACGTCACGGGCCATGTCGCCGTGACCGTCGTGGGCGGCGTGAGCTACAAGCCACAGACCGCTGCCCTCAAGTACGGCTGCGACATCCTGGTCGCAACGCCGGGCCGTCTGGTCGACCTGATCGAGCAGGGAGCCTGCCACCTGAACGAGGTCAAGGTGCTGGTGCTCGACGAGGCCGACCGCATGCTCGACATGGGCTTTTTGCCCGCCGTCCGCCGCATTGTGCGCGAGACGCCGGCCGAGCGCCAGACGCTGCTGTTCTCGGCGACGCTCGACGAGGAGGCCGTGGGCGAGATCACCGACCTGGTGAGCGACCCGGCCCGCGTGGAGATCGCGCCGGCCACGTCGACCGCCGACACCGTCGATCAGTTTGTGTTCCCGGTGTCCATCGAGGCAAAGAACAACCTGCTGCCTGAGTTCCTCAAAAAGGAGGGCCCGGAGCGCACCATCGTCTTTATGCGCACCAAGCACCGCGCCGACAGCTGCTGCCGTCGCCTTGAGCGCAAGGGCATCAAGGCCGCCGCGATTCACGGCAACCGCAGCCAGGCCCAGCGCGAGCGCGCGCTTTCTGCCTTCCGCGACGGCACCGTCGACGTGCTGGTGGCAACCGATGTTCTCGCCCGCGGCATCGACATTAGCGACGTGCGCTACGTCGTGAACTTCGACGTGCCGGCCGAGCCGACCGACTATATCCACCGCATTGGCCGTACGGGCCGCGCCGGCGAGCTGGGCTGGGCCATTACGTTTGTGACCGAGCAGGACGTCGACGAGTTCTACGAGATTGAGAAGCTCATGGACAAGACGGCCGATATTTACGAAGCGGGCGACCTGCACGTGGGTCCCAACCCGCCCGCCGTCGATCCCGAGCGCGATCCTGCCGCCTTTAAGGTGAAGAAGAAGACCAAGCGCGGCAAGTCCAAGAGCAAGAAGAAGCTTGAGCAGGCGCGTCGCGACGGCAAGCGTAACGGCGACGATTACGGCGACGTGGCTGGTCGTTCCAACCGCGGTCGCGACGAGCGTCGTGGCGACGGCGAGCGCCCGAGCCGTCCCAAGCGCGGCGGCAAGACCCGCGTGCGCGAGGGCGTTCAGGCTCGCGTGGACGAGGCCGTGGAGAGCGTGGCCCGCGAGGTGGCTGCCGAGGAGCGCGGCGGTGTTGCCGAGCAGGCCCCGCGCGGCAATCGTGCCGAGCGCCGTGCCAGGCAGTTCCAGGGCGAGGCGCATCGCCGTCGTCGCGAGGACGAGGACCGCGGTGGTCGTCGCCGTGTCGAGCGCGAGGACGAGGGCCGTGGCTCGCGTGGCGGCAAGCGTGGCTCGGGCGATCGTCGTCGTTCCGGTCGCAATGACGAGCGCGGTGGCCGTGACGAGCGTCGTGGCGGCGAGGGTCGCGGTGAGCGAGGTGCCCGTGGCGGTGAGTCCCGCGGCGGCAAGCGCTTTGAAGAGCGCGGTAGCCGCGGCGGCGAGCGTCGCGAGGGTGCTCGCAGCAATGGCGGCCGCGGCGGCGCTGGTCGTTCTAACGAGTCGCGCGATCGTCGTGACCCGCGTGCCAGCCGCGATCGTCGCGATGACTGGCGCAACTACGACGATACCCGCGAAGAGCGTCGCGGCGGCTACCGTGGTGGTCGCGGCGGCAACCAGGCCGGTTCCCGTGGCGGTCGTGCCGGCGGTCGCGATAACCGTGGCAGCTATGGTAACAATCGTGGCGGCAAGCGCGGCGGTAGCTCCCGTCGCCCCGGTGACGGCGGCGGCAAGCGCAAGTAACACACGCATCGCCCGCTAGAGCGAGGTGAACCAAGGGGCCCCGAGCAGACTATGCTCGGGGCCCTTTTTGGTGCAAAGAGGTCAGGTTAATCTGCACCAACGTCTTGAAGTTGCGGTGGAATACGGACTGTTTTGGCCTTTTGGGCGGCTTTTCAGTCCCTATTTCACCGCAACTCATGATTGGTGCAAAGTTACCTGTCCTCAATGCAGCAAACAAGGAGTGTCCCTAGGTGCTGCCTAAATACCGTTTATCGGAGAAAAAATACCGTTCGCCGGTCATAATGATTGTTCCGGCTTTGGGCTTGTCTACAATAACCCCCGTAAAAAGAAATGCGGAAGGTTACCGAGTCCCCTCGGACGTGGGCCTAACCAAAGTCTTTGATCGCGCGCGTCTCAATGGGCGCATTCGATTGATTTTGGTTGGGCTATATTTATGAAGGGACATGCCACCATGGGTTTCTTTTCTCGCCTGATGGGTGGCTCGGATAAGCAGACGACTGCGGCTTCCGAGTTCGAAATCCTCGCCCCTGTTTCCGGCGAGCTTGTTCATCTAGAAAATACCAAGGACCCCGCTTTTAGCAGCCGTGCAGTGGGCGATGGCGTTGCCGTGGTTCCCCAAGAGGGAACGGTGTGCGCTCCTGTCTCCGGTACCATCGCGGCGCTGTTCCCGACTGAGCACGCGCTGGGCATCATGCCCGACGACAGCTCTGCTCAGGTGATGCTGCATATCGGAATCGATACTGTTAAGCTTGAGGGCAAGGGCTTCCATGCGCTTGTTGCCCAGGGTGACCATGTCGACGCGGGCCAGCCCCTCGTCGAGGTCGATTTCGACGTGGTTCGCGCCGCCGGCTTCGATCCTACGGTCTTCGTTATCGTGTGCGAGCGCTCGGAGAACTCGACTCTTCGTGAGCATGCTTCCGGCCCTGTTGCTGTTAAAGAGCCTGTCGTCTGGCTTTCCGAGTAAATTCTTGTGGTGGGTACCGTGGTTATCAAGCGAGTTTTTAACAATAACGTCGCAATGGTCACTTCGGACGATGGCTCCGAGCTCATTGTCATCGGTCGAGGTCTCTGCTTTGGCCGTCATGCCGGCGACGCTATCGATGAAACATCGGTCGAAAAGACCTATGCGCTGCAGGAGGGCACTTCTCAGGATTCGCGTACGATTGACCGCTTGGCACATCTTTTGGAGTCCATTCCCACCGTCAACCTCGTGATTGCCGAGGACATTGTTCAGATGCTCCGTCGAGAGCTCAATGTTGATATCAACGACAAGATCCTCATTGCTCTCGCAGACCATATCGGCCTTGCTTTGGAGCGCGAGCGCAAGGGCGTCCCCTGTGAGAATCCGTTGCTGCTCGAGATCCAACAGTTCTATCGCAAGGAGTATGCGCTTGCGGGCCGTGCGCTGCAGATTGTCAAGGAGTATATGGGCATCCAGATGAGCGAAGAAGAGCAGGGTTTTATTACGCTGCATATCGTCAACGCCACCATGCCGCAACGCTCCGACCGTCTCATCATCTCGGTCCAGCTTGTTCGCGACGTACTCGCGATTGTTTCCGATCGTTACGCTGCGACCCTCGACGACACCTCGTTGCCCTATGAGCGTTTCGTCCGCCACCTGCAGTTTTTCGCACAGCGGGCGCTTGACCCCGCGGCCGGGCAGATCAATGACGATGCGCTGTTCCGAATCGATGAAACTAAGTATCCGTGCGCGTTCTCGTGCGCGGACGCCATAGCCGCCCACTTGTCGTCTGCCTATAACGTTGTCGTTACCGATGCCGAGAAGAGTTATCTCGCATATCACATTGTTAACCTGCTTGGAGAACCTGGTCTCTAGGCATAACGTGCCCACACATCGATTGATATAAGGCAGGGCTTATGGCCTTGTCCAGGGCACATCTGTCTTAATTTGCGGAAAAGGAAGGGGAGTACCGCTATGACCGCAAAAAAGAAGTTCAATTTCAAAGCGCCGTTGGAGGTGTTCGCGAAGTCGATCGTTCAGCCGATGATGTATCTCTCGGTTGCCGGCATTCTGCTCATCGTGGGCATCATTCTGACCAACAAGACCATCTGCGCCGTGATTCCCGTGCTGGGCTCCGGTCCGTTCCAGCTTGTGGGCGCCGTTGTCTATCAGTCGCTGATGTTTATCATCAACAACCTCTCGATTCTGTTCTGCGTGGGCATCGCCGGCGCCATGGCAAAGAAGAACAAGGGCCATGCTTCGCTGATCGCCCTGATGTCGTTCTTCCTGTTCCTGCAGGCCAATAACATCGTGCTCAACGCCACTGGCTCTCTTGCCGAAGCGAGCGGCATGCTCGGCCTTACCGGAACCGGCCAGAGCACCGTTATGGGCATTCAGGTGCTCGATACCGGCGTGTTTGGCGGCATCATTCTTGGTTGCATCACCGGTGCCGTGTTCAACAAGTACTCGAATAAGCAGTTCCCCATTGCCCTTTCGATGTTCTCGGGCGTTCGCTTTCCGTTCCTGATCATGATCATCATCTCCTGGATCATGGGCGCTGGCTTCTGCATCGTTTGGCCTCCGGTTCAGGGTGCCATCTCCTCCGTTGCCGGCATCATTAAGGAGTCGGGCAACATTGGTCTGTTTATCTACGGCATGCTCAACAAGCTGCTCGTTCCCACCGGTCTGCACCACCTCATCTACACCCCGTTCCAGTTCTCCGATGTGGGCGGCACCCTTACGCTGGGTGATCAGGTTATCGCCGGCGCCTATCCCATCCGTGTCGCCGAGATGGCAATGACGGGCCAGCCCTTCTCCGATAGCACCTACTTCAACAGCTACACCTTCAACAACCTGTGGCCCTACATCGGTATCGGTCTCGCCTTTATCTTCACCGCTTACAAGGGGAACAAGGATAAGACCAAGGCCGTTATCATCCCGCTGATCATCACCGCTGTGCTCTCCTGTGTCACCGAGCCCATGGACTTCCTCTTTGTCTTTGCCGCTCCCGTGCTCTTTGTCGTTCACTCGGTTCTTTCCGGCATCTTCCTGGTCCTGCTCAAGGTCCTCTCCGTGCCCGCTTCGACTGCAGGCGGCATCATCAACATCGTGGTTTCCAACCTGGTCCTCGGTGTCGATAAGACCAACTGGCCGATGATGCTCGTGCTCGGAGTCGTCAACGCCGCTCTGTACTTCTTCCTCTTTACCTTCCTCATTAAGAAGCTCAACCTCCACACGCCTGGTCGCGAGGAGGAGTCCGAGCTCGCCGAGTCCGTTGCCGAGGGCGAGGCCGCCGCGTCTGTCGCGGTGAAGCAGGGCGCTGTTGCCGCGGCTCCCGCAGAGGGCGTCGATGCGGGCATTGCCGACCTGGTCGCAGGTCTTGGCGGCAAGGACAACATCGAGGAGCTCGAGAACTGCTTTACGCGTCTCCGCGTGAACGTTAAGAACCCGGACCTCATCGATGAGAGCCTCATCAACCACGTGCCCAACAGCGGCATCAACCGCAACGGCAACAATATCCAGATCATCTTTGGCATGAAGGTTGCCGAGATGCGCGACAAGGTCGAAAACGCAATTGAGAAGGAGCAGTAAACAATGATCATTACTCTGTGTGGTGGCGGATCCACCTTTACCCCCGGCATCGTCAAGTCCATCGCCCTGCGCAAGGACGAGCTCGACGTTGACGAGATTCGTCTGTACGACATCAACGAGGAGCGCCAGCGCAAGATCGGCGTGCTCGTGGACTGGATTTTGCACGAGGACCTTGGCCTGGACATCAAGCTCACGGTGACCACCGACAAGGAGACGGCTTTTACCGACGCGAGCTTCGTGTTTGCCCAGATGCGCGTGGGCGGCTATGCCATGCGCGAGCAGGACGAGAAGATTCCGCTGCGTCACGGCTGCGTTGGTCAGGAGACCTGCGGCTGCGGCGGCCTTGCCTACGGCATGCGCACCATCTTCCCCATGGTCGAGCTGATCGATGACGTTGAGAAGTACGCCAAGAAGGACTACTGGATTCTCAACTACTCCAACCCCGCTGCCATCGTCTCCGAGGGCTGCCGCGTGCTGCGTCCCAACGCTCGCATCATCAACATCTGCGACATGCCGATCGCGATCATCGACGTGGTTTGCGCCGCACTCGATATCGACAAGAAGGATGTCGAGTACGATTACTTTGGCCTCAACCACTTTGGTTGGTTCACCTCGATTCGCCACAAGGGCGAGGAGGTGCTCCCGCAGCTGCGCGAGTACATCAAGGAGCATGAGATCCTGCTGCCCGATTCGTACCTCAAGGGCATGAGCTCGCTGATGTCCAAGAAGCCCGAGGAAGCCACCGACGAGCACCCCGAGCAGAACCGCCACACCAAGGGCAGCTGGTACTACGTCTGGAAGGGCGAGTACGAGATCATGGAGTGCTTCCCGGAGTACCTGCCCAACACGTACCTGAACTACTACCTGCAGCAGAAGGAGTTCGTCGAGCATTCCAACCCCGAGCGCACTCGTGCAAACGAGGTTGAGGAGACGCGCGAGAAGAACCTCTTTGACGGCATCGACCATTACGAGAAGACGGGCGAGATCGACGAGAGCACGTTCTATGCGGGCAGCCACGGCGACTGGATTGCCGACCTGGCCATCGCTCTGAAGAACGACACCAAGCAGCGCTTCCTGGTCATTTGCGAGAACAAGGGCGCTATCCCCAACATGCCCTACGACGCCATGGTCGAGCTGCCTGCCTACATTGGCAAGAACGGCCCCGAGGTCATCAGCCGCGACAACATTCCGCTGTTCCAGCAGGGTCTTATGATGCAGCAGCTGAACTCCGAGAAGCTCGTGGTCGAGGCCACGATCGAGGGTTCGTACGAGAAGGCGCTCAAGGCCTTTACGCTCAACAAGACCGTGCCTTCGATGAAGGTTGCCAAGGAAGTCCTCGACGACATGATCGAGGCTAACAAGGGTTACTGGCCCGAGCTTAGCTAGAGCTAGAAGGCCGCTGGCGCAAAAGAGTCACTGACGGCACAATTTGAACAATGCCCCGTTCGCGTATTTGCGTGGACGGGGCATTGCCGTTTGGTGAGAAGGGCGACAGGTTCATATGCACCAACTTGGTAGAAATCTACCTTTGGAGTGGAGCAGATGTGGTATTCTATCTGCGGGGTAATACTTAGGAATACCAAGTAATACCAACGCCGCAGAAACAAACTCCGGATGCGGGCCAATCGGGTTGCCTTCACAGCCCGTCGCCCAGCCGCGTGGCCCGCATCTATCCGCACTACCGTCGTTTCAAAAAGGAAGCGCCATGGCAGAACACATGACCCCTGTAGTCGCGAAGGTCTTGCCCGAGGAGAAGGCAGCCTTCGCGGCGGCAACCCAGCTCGTGGGTACCACGCCGTCCAACGCCATCCGCATGTTTATCGCTGCGTTCAATCGCTGCGGCACCTTCCCGTTCGACATCTCGCCCAACGGGGCTTTTGGCACTGCGCCCGATTCTCATCAAGAATGACTGTCCCAAACTGCCGGCACTTGGGGACGTTCCTTTTCTGCCGGCAGTTAAGGAACGTCCCTAAGTGCCGGGTTTTGAGGAGGTTGGCATGCTCAATGCGATGATTTGGGCGCTTGCCTGTTTTGGCGTCGTCGCTGCCGATATTGCCCTGAGCGTCGTTTTGTTCTCCGCCCTTGGCGTCGCATCGGTGTTCATGGGTTTTTCGATCGATGACCTCGACATTCAATTGCTTCAGGCCGTCGCGCAGACGGCATCGTTTTTGATGGCGCTGCTGTGGTGGCGTTATCTTTGGCCGCGTTCATTTATGGCACGCCGGCAAAGCGAGCATCCGCTCGGCGGGGGAGCGCGTGGGGCATGGAAGCGCATCGCCTGCGTTATCGTGATTGGCCTGGCCCTGCAGGTGGTCGTTGGCTACGTGACCGATGCCGTGCTGTCGCTGTTGCCCGATGCTGCGGCCGACTACAGCGAGCTTGTCGAGGAGACGGGCATGGGCGACACCAGCTATCTCGCCGTACTGACTACGGTGCTCGGCGCCCCATTTTGCGAAGAGCTGCTGGTACGCGGCATTATTTTTGAGTTTTCGCTCCGAGCGTTTAATCCGCAGTGCCGCCCACTTTGGAAGCGCCGGCGTCGCGCGAACGCGCAAGACAGCGCCATAGTGCCCTGGGCGGCCCCGAGTACCTGGGGCATCGCCGCGGCGATTGTGCTGCAGGCGGCGATCTTCGGTTTTATGCACATGAATTGGGTGCAGGGTTGCTACGCGGGCGCCGCCGGCCTCATCTTTGGCTGGGTGCTCGTTACGACCGGAAAGCTTCGCTATACGATTCTGCTGCATTTTGCCTTTAACGCCGGGTCGTACCTCATGGGCCTGTTGTGGTTTGTGAACACGCCGCTCGACGTGGCAATCACGGTCGCTATCGCCGGCGTCATCCTCGTTGAGGCAATGCGCTCGCTGCGCCAAGCGTGTGGGATGGACGCAGCGAGCGCATCGCTGCCCTAATTGCGGCGTCCGCCTCCGTTAGCGCCCTGGCGCCCCTGGGCTGCACGGTTGCGGCCTGCGGTGTTCTGCGCACGCGACATGCCGCCGTGACCCTTGCTGCCTTTGGGTCCCTTGCCAGCGCCGCCAACGCCACCGTGGGCCTTGCCGCCCTTCTTGCCGGTGCCATGCCCCCCGCCAGCAGACGTCTCGCCCGGGCGCGGGGGCACGGGGCGAATCAGGCAATGCTTGGTGTAGCCAATCAGATCGCGGCGGCCGGCCTTTTCCAGTGCCTCGCGTACGAGCTTGTAGTTCTCGGGCTTGCGGTATTGGATGAGCGCACGCTGCATGGCCTTCTCGTGCGGGTCGCGTGCCACGTAGATCGGCTGCATGGTGCGTGGGTCCACGCCGGTGTAGTACATGCAGGTCGACATGGTGGACGGGGTGGGGTAGAAGTCCTGCACCTGCTCGGGCATGTAGCCCATGTCGCGCACGGCCTCGGCAAGGTCCACAGCTTCCTTCATCGTCGAGCCGGGGTGGCTCGAGATCAGATACGGCACCACGTACTGCTTGAGTCCGTATTCGCGGTTCAAGCGTTCAAATTTACGACAGAACGCATCGTAGACGGCGCGGCTCGGTTTGCCCATTACGGAGAGCACCGCATCGCTCACGTGCTCGGGTGCCACGCGTAGCTGGCCCGAGACATGGTGCTCCAACAGCTCGCGCAAAAACTCGTCCGAGGCGTCGGCCATGGTGTAGTCAAAGCGGATGCCGCTGCGGACGAAGACCTTTTTGACGCCCGGCAACTGGCGCAGATCGCGCAACAGCTGCGTGTAGCCGCTTTCGTCGACCACCATGTTCTTGCACACGCTCGGCCATAGGCAGCGCTTATTCTTGCACACGCCGTGCTTGATCTGCTTGTCGCAGGCGGGACGGCTAAAGTTTGCCGTCGGTCCGCCCACGTCGTTGATATAGCCCTTAAACTCGGGATCGCGCGTGAGCAGCTCGGCCTCGCGCATGATCGAGTCGTGGCTGCGCATCTGCAACACGCGGCCCTGGTGGAAGGTGAGGGCGCAAAACGAGCACTCGCCAAAACAGCCGCGGTTGGAACTAATGGAAAACTTGATCTCGGCAAAGGCCGGCACGCCGCCCGCTGCGTCGTAGTCGGGATGCCAATCGCGTGCGTAGGGGAGCTCGGCCACCTCGTCCATCTCGTCTGTGGTGAGCGTCGCCGACGGCGGGTTTTGCACCACATAGACGCTGTTGGGGTAGGGCTCTACCAGGCGATGACCGGTGATGGGGTCCATGTTCTGCTGCTGCACGTTAAAGCTGCGTGCGTAGTTGAGCTTGTCGGCGGCAAGGTCGTCCCAGCTGGGCAGCAGGTCGTAGTCGTAGACCTCGTCGAGCGAGTTGGTGCGGTAGACGGTGCCGTTGATATAAGAAATCTGGTCGACGGGCAGCCCGGCATCGAGCGCGTCGGCGATCTCGACAATCGCGTGCTCGCCCATGCCGTAGATGAGGATGTCGGCGCCCGAGTCGAGCAGTACCGAGCGCTTGAGCTTGTCCTGCCAGTAGTCGTAGTGGGCCAGGCGGCGCAGGCTTGCCTCGATGCCGCCGATGATGATGGGGGTATCCTTAAACGTCTGACGGATGAGGTTGCCGTAGACCGTGACGGCACGATTGGGACGGCGCCCCTCCTCGCCACCAGGGGTATAGGCGTCGGTGTGGCGGCGGTGCTTGGTCACCGAATAGTGGTTGACCATGGAGTCCATGTTGCCGGCGCTGACGAGAAAGCCCAGGCGCGGCTCGCCGAGCACCGTGATGCTGGCGGGGTCGGTCCAGTCGGGCTGGCAGATGATACCCACCTTGTAGCCATGCGCATCGAGCACGCGGCTGATGATGGCCATGCCAAAGCTGGGGTGATCCACATAGGCGTCGCCGCAGATATAGACGAAGTCGCACTGGTCCCAGCCACGCGCATCCATGTCGGCGCGGCTGACGGGGAGGAACTTGTCGCGGCCCGGTCGCCAGGGGCGTGAGGGCGCTGCTGGAGCATGAGTGGTGTGCCCACCCTGCGCCTTGCTGCCGCGCTTTTGCTGCTGGCCCTGTTTGCCCTGCTGACTGCGCTGGTTGTTCTGAGCGTGCTGAGGCTTATTTGCCACGATCCCTCCCGGTGTTTGTATGCTGCACGTAATTGTAACCAGTCTTTTTGGGACGTGTCTCTATGGTTTTGTCAACCGCGTGCTTC